>CAZSOP010000393.1:0-4332 GCA_964608385.1 uncultured Cytophagia bacterium | reverse complement strand
CCGCAGGACCTGTGGTGGCAAAGGCGACACCGGAAAGCGCCAGAATACCCCCGCCGACAATAGCACCGACACCGATACCGATAGCGCCTGTCAAACCGATGCTTCGCTCTATTTCAGTCCGTTCCTTCATTCAACAAAGCATTCCAGCATTTCTCAGAGGATTAAAATAAGAACAAAATACACATTCGAAGAAATCAATGCAATTGAAAAAAAACGATTCCGGTCCGGCGGTACCATAATTCAGACAAGCAGCTGTACAATCTCCGCATTTCGTGCAAAGCGCCTGATCGATATGGGGCTCTTGATACGCTGCCGGCGTGATTTTGCTGATGGCATCATGGGTACAGAGGGAAAAGCACTTTCCGCAGTGGTTGCAAAGAGCCGGATCCATCTTGACATGCGCCGGATTGATAGCATCATAGGGGCAAGTTTCGATACAGTCGCCACATCGGGTGCAAGTAACCAGGTCGATGACTGCTTTGTTGGAAACGATGGTAATGGCGTTTTCCTTGCAAGCTGAGACACAGGGCCGGCTACAGTGGTCGGCCTTGCACTTGCCGCGAATTTTATAATAATCCTGTTCCCAGTCAATCGCTGCTCCCTCTTCCTCACAAGCAACAAGACAATCGCCGCAACCAATGCAGGTGTTTTGACAAATCTCAAATCCGGCAAATGGACTGCTACCGGTTTTCTGACACGCTGCCAAAAATCCCGTTGCCGTCAAAAGGACACTTTTTTTAATAAACTCTCTGCGTGAAGAGCTCATTTTCTCACTTCTTTGTCAGAATGCCCAGCGGCATTCCAGTCGAATGGAAAATCTTGCCAAACTCGTGATAGCTGATAAAATCAACATACTCCAGCAGTGGCAGCTTTTTCTCTTCAAACGAAGAGAACTGCAAAAACGCATCTGAAAAGGAATCCTCGTCATCATCAGCCGATTCTATTTTTTGGGGCTTTTCATAGTTTGGATTCCAGCGTAAAACCCCGGCTGCAAAATTGGAAAAGCCAAAATCGGCATGATTAAAACTCAGGCGTCCACCGCGCAATAATCGCCGGACATGCTGGACGCTGCAAAAATCACCCTCACGCGCAAAATCCCTCATCACCGAGGCCGCCGCCACATAAAAATTGCGGTTATTGTAATTTTGATCGAGGATGGAATTGTTCATCGTGCCCGCAGCGAACATCAACTCGGCCGCCCAATAAAGTCGCATCTCCTTCATCAAAGGTTTAAAATGAGCTCCCAATTCGCTATTGCATTCTTTTCCGAATGCAATAGCTGGAATCAAGCCCGTCAATATTATAAAAAACATTACTTTTTTCAGCATGCCGTTTATCCTTTACGACTGGATTTAATTGCCTGCTCGCGGCATTCATCAAGACAGTTGCCGCACATGATACATTCATTGTGATCTATTTCAACCGATTCGCAGATCGAGCAGGTGGGACAATTCCGAACACATCGCTGACAGGAGCTGCAATTTTCCTTAACCGATAATTTCATCGCACCCGGGATGCGATTCACCCACCCCAGCACCAGACCCACCGGACAAAACCCACGACAAAAGGGACGGTAGACCAGCAGCGAAGAGATCAGCAGCAGTCCGAGCAGAATCCATCCCAGCGTATTGGCGGAGAGAAAATTAAACGCCACTTTAAAGGGGTCATAATGGATAAATATATTGCTTTTTGTCAAAAACAATTGAACCATAAGAACGAAAAAAACGATATAGATCAGGGTCTTGAATATTTTCTGTACCAGCGAGGATTTTAAAAAAGTAAGGCGATTGGGACGATAGATAAATTCCTGTAAAGCACCCAAATGACAAACCCAGCCGCACCAGACACGGCCGAAGAGATAAGTGATGGGAATCAGGCCTAAAAACCAGATCATCTTGTGCCAGTGTTCGTGCGTCCCCAATATCCACAACCACATGTTCTGAAAGCTGGATATCATGCACGGACACCCCCCATTGTAAAATCCGAGCACCAGCAGCGAGGCCAGCAAAAAGAAGGATCTGAAATGACGCAGAGTTGTATATCGCAGAAAAAATCCGGCTAAAACCGTAAAAATAAGCGCACCGGCGGCAACCTTTAATCCGCGATAATCGGCACCGTGATCCGAATGATCAACATCATCTTCTTCAACAGCAACCCTGTCGCTGAATTCAGCATCATCAAAATCGATAAACTCATCCTGTGCTGGTTCTGAAACCGTGCCTGAACTCTCCTGAGCATAAAGCGGTAGCAACATCAACAAGAAAAACAACGGAATGAGACATGCAAAACTGTATTTTTTAAATAGCATTCATTCACTCGCGGCTATTCGATCAAGATTTTGTAGCTGCCGTATCCACCCTCTTTGTTGCAGGTGCGTCTGGCATGCAGAATCGCTTCCCCTTTGATACTGTCAGCGACCTGAGTCTTGATCAATTGAACAAAGACACCGGATTTAACCTCTTTCCATTTGGTGGCGCCGAGCAATTCCAGACCTTCTCCTTTGTATTTGGTGTTTTCAATACCTTCAGGACAATTTCTATGAGTCAGAACCACCGTAACCTCGAAAATAATTTGATCGCCCAGGGTATATAAATCTTTTGTTTCTCCCCGAGGTTTGACCGCGATTTCACAAGCCAGAGCCGGCAGGGTTTGAATGAACAATCCTGCGAAAAAAAGAATATAAACCATTATGCGTTTCATCTGTTATCTCCTCTTTATTCATTGTCCTTTTCAATCTCATCTCCATCAAGATGGGGAAGGTCATCATCCGCTGTCCAACCCTGCAGATCGGGCTCTTCCCCGGTTGAACGGAAACCGCATCCGCTGCAATGAGAACAGACAGAGTCCGCCCGGGCGGTTATCGCAGCGTTGTCGGTATTTGGTCCCAGACCCGCCTTATAAGTAAATGTAAAAACAAAGCTGATCACACCGATCGTGAGTACGGAAATGAATAATATTTTTTTCAGTTTCATTATTCGCTCCAAAAGATGATTTGTTTTGCAGAATCATAAACAAATCTCATGCCAAAATCCTTTATAAGGCTTAAATAATTAATTTAAATGGACTTGGAAATCAGAATTCTAAACATGACTTTACTGTATTCGACCATAAGGGCGTTCTAATTCGACCATTTGGTCGTTTTTTTAATCCTTTGTGTTTTAGCATACAAATTGTATATTAAAAAAAATAGATTCTATTTCGGTAACGGTATTGACTGTTTTGAGGATATACAATGGACACATTTAGCCTCTATACAATCGACAATAAAATCAACTGCAATAATAAATCCATCAGCAATTTTATTCAGACTGAGAAATATGACAGGATTGTTGACATTGCGAAAGCACAACATAAAAGCGGTGCGCAATGTATCAATATTAAGGTCGGTGACCTACCAGCAGAGCGTTTACGAGACCTGGTGCGAATGCTGCAAACCGCTATGCCGCTGCCCATTTCGATCGATTCAACCGATCTCGATCAGCAACAACTTTTCCTGCAACAGTATGATGCAGCAAAAGCAAACGGCGAAAAACCATTCGTCAACTCTATTTCAGAGGGACGTCTCGAGTTTATTCATCTGAGTGACATTCAACCCCTGAGATTTGTCGTTCTTTGCAGTGAACGGGAAGATAATGAAGGTGTTCAATCGAACGCCACTGCCGAAGAGATTGTCGACACCGCGAAGCGCATGACGGATATGGTCATGCAGAACTGTGAAGCCTTGAGTATTGAGGACATTTATCTCGATCCCGGCCTGCATCCCCTGAGCAACGATATTGAAGGCGCACTACCCAGAACATTGAAAGCTCTTGAACTGATGCACCGGGATAATGATCTGAACAAAGCCCACAAGATAGTGACTCCAGCCAATCTCACCTCTGATCTTCCGCTTAAAACCGCGTCAGGCGATGCGGTTAAAACACCGCTGCAATGCGCTTTTCTGACTCTGGCCGTTCCCCGGGGCCTGGACACCGTCATCACCGACAGTCGTAAATCCTACCGGCCGCTGCCCAACTCCCATGAAGCGATGAAAACCCTCTGGGATTTGATGATTCTGCAGGGGGCAGATGCGTTTGAACGTCTACAGCGCTTTTATCAGACCTGAATTTATAATGAAAAGGGGAAATTGGCCAGTATCACGTACCCTGGATTTGCGTTTATTCTGAAAATTCAGCTTTTCCGGAATACAATCACCGGTTTGACAGAGATATGTAACGATTTTTATTTATAGATTCTTACACGCCGGGGTTTTTTCCCTGTTTAGTTCATCCGACATATCGCAAATGGTATTTTGCGATTGTCGATTATTTTTATTACCTTTACAGTTAATTC
>CAZSOP010000392.1:0-4346 GCA_964608385.1 uncultured Cytophagia bacterium | reverse complement strand
GATTACGCATCCATTTTCTTTGCATGTACTATATTTAGTGGTTGCATGAAATAAATAATCTATATATATTGTTTTATAACTTGTCTGTTTGGGGGAGTAAACTTGAGGAGATATTTTCATGTCTGGTGCCGGCAGCAACACCTTGGATGGATTAATTAAGCGTAATGGCTATTTGGTTCCCTTTCGTGCCCAAAAGATCGAAACCGCCATCAAACGGGCATTTCAGGCGGTTAGCCGGGAAACAGGAGAGACCTTTGAGAAAGGCATTTATAAAAAACTGGCATCTGCGGTTGTTGATCAGCTAAACGATCCATTCAGCGAATATTATGTTCAGGAAGATGAAAAGGGCAGACGCACCCCTAAAATCGAAGATGTGCAGGATTTGGTGGAAATCGTATTATCGGAAAACAATTTTCCTGTATTGGTGGCTGCCTACAAGCGCTATCGAAAGCAGCGTGAATTGTCACGAAGAAGAATTCGTGTTCGCTCATCAAACAGCCATATCTCTAAAGATCCCACCGATGCGAATCTGCTGCTTGTCGAATCTATTACCGACAATATTACCACCATCTGGGATCGGGGAAGAATAATCAAGCAACTCATCGAGACTGTAGGATTAGCCTCCGAAGACGCTTCTGAGATTGCAAAGTCTGTAGAGAATATCGTCATTGGCAGCAAGGTGACGACGGTAAACACGGCTTTGGTGAGGGAGTTGGTGAACAATGAATTATCTTTGCGGGGCTTTCAGGAACAGTTGCATGATCTGGGGATGTATGGCATCCCAAAACAGTATATTGAAGCTTTGATGAACACAAAATCGTCGGAAAACAGCAATATTGTCAACAATAATCCTGAGGCAGTGAATTTAGGAGTTGCCGAGCTTGTGTTAAAGCAATGGGCATTGGATAGCATGTTTTCGCCCGGCGTCAAGCGAGCCCATGATACCGGCATGGTACATATTCATGATTTAGGGTATCCTCACAGAGTCTATTGTTCATCTCATTCAGTAGAGTATGTAAAAAAGTATGGATTGCAGCGTTTGCTCAATCTAAATACCGAATCCAAGCCGGCCAGAAGTGCTTCCGTATTGACCGGTCATCTTAATACGTTTTTAGCGACCATGCAGGCAAATTATGCCGGCGCCCTGGGCATCGCTTACATTAATGTTCTCTATGCGCCTCTTTTGGTGGGAATGAATGCCGGGGAACTCAAACAGATCGCTCAGGAGCTTATTTTTAATGGCTCACAAAACGCTTTTTCCCGCGGAGGGCAGACTTTATTCCTTGATTTTAATATCCATACCGGTGTGCCATCTTATATGAAAAATGTACCCGCCATCGGTCCAGCCGGAAAATATATGCTTCGAACCAGGGATGGAAATATTATACCCCTGAAAGAGGTTTTACGGGATGAATGCGATGAGAACGGTTATCATTACATGAATCTCTATGTCGACGCTCCGGATTCCAGTCCGAGGTTGGTGTTGAAGGAATATGGAGATTCTCAAAAGGGTCTCTGTTATGATGAAAACGTTCAAAAAGATCTAAAAGCGCGCGGTGAAAAAGTTTTAACCTATGGCGAATTTCAAAAAGAGGCACAGGAATTTGCGCTTGCGCTTTTAACGGTCTGGGAGGAAGGTGATAAACAGGGACGTGTTTTTGAATTTCCCAAATGCGATTTTCACATCAACGAAGAGTCTTTTGAAGATGAAAACCAACTGCGCATCGTAGAGCGAGCCTGTCATCTTGCCAGCAAAAATGGCTCTACTTATTTTATATATGATCGGGATGAAGTAACCCTCTCGGCCTGTTGTCGTTTGCGCACCACCATTACCGAAAATCGTATGCTTAAACATCCGGAATCCATGCGATTTTGCGGATTTCAAAACGTGACGGTAAATATCCCACAGGCGGCATATAAAAGCGCGCAAAACGGCAAAAAGAATTTGGAGGGATTGCTACAGGAGATTGATGCGGCGATGGACATCTGCGCTGAAGCACACCTGCAAAAACGCAGAGTTACTCGCGAAATGATGTCCGAGCGGGGCCGTCCGCTGTATCAAATTGGTCAGCCCTCATGTGACGGCTTGCCTTATGTAGACCTCGATAAATGCACCTATATTATCGGATTGATCGGCATTAACGATGCTGTTCAGTATCTTACTGGTGAAGAGCTGCATGAAAGCAAGGTCGCTCAGGAGCTGGGATTAAAAATTGTTGCTCATATGTTCTTGCGCGCTAAAAAGCTATCGCGGAAGCACAATATCAAGCTCAGTCTTGAAGAATCGCCGGCTGAAAGCGCGGCCCGGCGCCTGGCCAAAACCGACCTGATCTATTTTCCCGAGGATGCATCCAAAGTTGTTAAAGGGAGTATTGAAGAGGATTCGGTTTTTTATACCAACTCTGTCCATTTAACCGCTGATTCCGATGTGTCCCTGGTTAGCCGAATCCGGGAGCAGTCCAAATACCACAGCATGATAGAGTCAGGTGCTATTATTCATGCCTTTGTCGGAGAAGAGCAGCCTTCACCCAAATCTATTTTTAAACTTGTTAAAGAGACATTTTACCGTACTCAGTGCGCTCAATTGACGATATCCCCCGAGTTCACCTATTGTAAAGATTGTCTGCATCAGGCAAGGGGCCTGCAAAGCGAATGTATCCGATGCGGCTCTGAAAATGTCTATGGTGAAACCCGGGTTGTCGGCTATTTCAGCAAGATCGAAAATTGGAATCGTTCAAAGCAATTCGGCGAGCTCGTTGCTCGCCAACATGGAAATTACACCATCGAAACAGCAGAGGATGACCAGACCGCCAATACCCTGGTCACCGCAAGTGAGGCTTGAAAAATTCAGCAGCCATTCAACCAGCAGAGCAGAACGATTTATTCGTTCTAATCCGTTTTTTTATTGCGCTATCAAAAAGCGAAATGTTGCAGTAAATCGCAAAACAGGGATACAGGAGGGGGTATAAATCCCGAGGCGACAGACGGGTTGCCACGTGGCGGGCGCTGAAGAAACGATCTTGCCCTGTTTGCGGTACGGGGACTAAAACAGAGGGAAAATTGTATGATGCCAAAACCATACCGTATTGAAGTATATGGTAAACCCGGATGTGAAAAATGTGTTCTTTTAAATAAACGATTGGATGGTTTATTAAAAACCAAAGAGTGGCAGGCGTTTGAAAAAATTTATTATAATGTCGAAAGCATAGATGGTCTTGTGGCGTTCACTCAGGTGGAATGTTTGAATCCATCTCGCATTCCGGGATTTGTGATCACAAAATGGAATAATCAAACCCAGTGCTATGAATACATACCTCAAAACGTTCAAGATATTGAAGATAATTTTAAACGAACCCTGTTGCATATGTGGTTGGGATTACAAACCGATTATAGTGAAATCGGCAAGGGGACACTGACTCCAAAACTAATTCAGGATATGTTACAGAGAGCGAAAAGCGGGTAAGTTATGAGTGAGCAGGTATCCGGGAGCAACCGTTATTCACCGGTTTTCGCTTACCAAAAACAACTGACCATGATTGATTTTCGCGGTCATCTTTCTGCTCTTTTTTTTACATCGGGATGCAACTTTCGGTGCGGCTTTTGTCACAATGCAGAACTGATGGCAAGCAAACAAAATGGATTTTCCTGGGAGCGACTGGAACGCCTGTGCATAAACTTTAAGGACAATTGGGCGGATGCAATCACAATAACGGGTGGCGAACCTATGCTGCAAAAGGCATTACCCGAATTAATCGAATTTTTCAGGAATTATTCGTTTGCCATAAAAGTAGATACCAATGGTTCCTGTCCCAGAATGTTACAAACCGTCCTGCCAATAGTAGATTATATTGCCCTGGATGTCAAGTCGTCATTAGGTCGCTATTCTGAGCTAACCGGTTACGACAAGACCTCAACCCTGAAGGAATCCATTAATCTCCTCAAATCCGCTCAAGTGGATTATGAATTTCGTACGACGATTATCGAGTCTTTTCACACGGAAAGCGATATTAAAGGCATATTGAAAATCATCAATGGTGCAAAACGTTATGTTCTGCAGCCATTCGTTCCCCAACCTCATCTGCCGGAGCGTTTTTACCGTCAGACCAAACGCACCTCTCCCGACACGTTAAAAAAATATGCGAAATGGGCGGAATCATTTGCCGAAAAAGTCATCATTTCAGGTAACGAATAATCTTTTTATATTTTTTCGAGAGGAGATTTTGTTTTCAACCTTTGAAACGTATGACTGATTTGTATCATATCGGGATTTATCTTAAAATATTTTGGAAAAATTGATTGATGTTTATTCCGTTTCTGATTATTTTATATACGAGGCATGAAAATAG
>CAZSOP010000391.1:0-4351 GCA_964608385.1 uncultured Cytophagia bacterium | reverse complement strand
GCACGACCTGAGAAAGGTCTGACGGAATCTGCTGGATGGCGCCTTTTTGGAGCACCACGGTCAGTACGTCATTGCCCGGTTTCAACGTTACAGTCAACAGCGAGTTGTCGGTGACCCGGCAAAGTAGATCAAACCCCCCTACATTCGTGGTATACTCCAGGCGGTAGTCTCCTGATCGGGGAATATTGACCTGAAAGGACGCCTGATTTTCTTTAGATGCCCAAAATTCCTCAGAGTAGCCGGGGACCGAGCTTACATTCTCAACCTGGTCAGGAATTGTTGGTTCGGTGGGGCTATTATCGTTAAAAAGATCACAACTGAATGTGCCGAGGAGGAGGAGCACCCCTAACCCTATCCATTGAATCGTCAACAATCGTTTGATCATCGCATAAACGTACACTTATCCTAAGCTTGTTGGAGTGAATCTGAGAGGTCCTCATGTCCTGGCCTTGACACTGGGAAAACCCTCCCGGTCCTTCAATTTTTTTCAACCAGCCTCGGCCGCACGAAGCGGATTTTTAGGTTCCGCCTCAAGATCATTCCAAAAAGTTAGAATCAGGTATAGCATTCCCCCCTCTTCACAGAAGAGACGTAACGAAAATATTAATGAACATGTTACAGCACATTATCCGAACTGCACGGTTAAGTCCTACCCATATAACTATTTTACGACGGGCCTATATTATAAGGTGAGAAATACTATTGATAGATTTCTGTCAAGGAGAACATCACAAATTTTCAAAAATTTTCCAAATTCCGCCGTTTAAACGCCCGATTCGAAGAGTTTTTACTTGTTTTAATGTTGAGGATGAACCACTGGCTCTCGGGAATATGGTTGTATACCAGGATCAGTTTTTGAGGGTAGAGTTCATTTGCATAGACTGGCGCTAGCCAGAAATGAGAGAGATGCTCCTGAAACACAGGATGCGTATCATAATCAGACCGTTTAAGCAGGAGAAATGCCGGCCGGGGCTGTTGTACGAACTGCTCAATGGCTCGAATATCATTGGTGTGGATAATGCACTCTTCCGGAATTCGATCCAGATAATACGAGTCGGCGTAATCCAACTCATGAATCGCAATGTCGTAGAAGACCATCTGATAGTCTGTATCTGAGAGATTGTGCAGATAATCTGTAAAAATGTGGATAGGTAACTTCTCTGTCTGAGCATGTACCCGCTGAAAATTGGCGCCCAGCGAAGCCAGGAGCAATACCAGCAAGACCCCGGTTGCAAGCGGAGCAAGCAGGGGGCAGGTAGGATACTCATCGTGCAAGGTTTTGATGAGCGTATAGCCTGCCACCGCGATGAGAAGCGATAACGCCGGATATAAAGGGTTCATGTACCACGCGACTTTCATTTTCGATACGGAAAAACCGAGGAAAACCGTCAAAATCCAGGTCAAGAGAAAGATCATCTCCCGATTTTTTCGCCAGATTGCCTGCCAGAACGCCATGCCTAAGGCAGGCACGGCAAGCAGACTCCAGGGGAAAAATCCGTGATAAATAACCTGAAAAAAGTACCAGGGGCCGTGTACATGCGAACGATGAATTCTGCCCTGAACCCGGTGAAAAATCTGCTGGACGATTGCCACATCAAAAAACCCCGGGCTGAACATCATCTGCGGAACATACCACAGCGCCGGCAATAGGAAGGCCAGGCAGACCATCCCCCAAAAGGGAACGGTTTTCAATTCGGCAAGTTGTTTGGTGAGCACTAAATACAGCACCACAATCACCAGCGGAACCAGGGCCTGCACACTTTTGGTTAACGCCCCGAATCCCATACACAGCCCGCTCAGGTAATAAAAATATGCCCGTTTCTCCCGAAGGCGGAACAACAAGAGGCTGCTGACCACGAAAAACACCATCAGGCTGTCCATGACCCCTGTGCGAATGTTATGGTTCAGCAGAAAATCCCGACAGCCCATTAAAATCAGCACCGCCAGTAAGCCCACTGTTTTGGAGGAAAAAAGCACCCGACCAAAGGCGTAAACAACCATGAACGTCAACAGTCCGAACACGGCATCCCATATCCTGAGAACGAATTCGGAATCCCCGAACACGCGCAAGGTCAGGGCGCTCAGCCAGATTTTCAGCGGCGGTTTATTATAATAGGGAACCCCCTCAGATGTGGACAGCGACCACCAGTTGCCGGTTTTCGCCATATACTGGGCAACACGGGTATGCACGCCTTCATCAAAATCAGTTGTAATAATGCTGCCGCGGCCCAGATTGTAAAAGACGAGCAGCAGGCTCAGGATGACGATAATCAACAGGTGGGCCCAACTTTGCTGGAACCCGTTGCGCATAAAGGCATTCTGGATGGTGAACTTCGAAACATTCCGAAATAGGGAGGTATGTGCCAGCCAGGCATATACAGGAACCTGATGCACAAGCACGCCTATACTGATGATCGCTCCTGCGATTACCCCCAACCATAGAATTCCTCGATACGCCCATACCGATAATATTCGCACCGACACCTGTCGGGCGCTTGGCTTTTCTTGAAAAAGAAGGTGGCCGGGAATGGCGTGCATCGCCGCCTCCTGTGTGCCCCAGCGCAGATCCAGGATGTGGGCCGTTCCTGTACCCGGCCGATATTTCAGGGCTATCTGATGGATACCTTTGGGCAAATAGATTTCGCTGAAACCGGTTTGAACACGATCATTATTCGTTTTTTCCAGCACGACCGCTTCGTCAATCTGCAACGTCAGCGCACCTTCCGTTTTGACGCGAAAGTGATACTCAGCCGCCGTCTCAACCAAGAGCCAGCCGGCCCATCGAAGACTGTTCGGCTCCTGAGGCCGGCGAGCCTTCTGATACAGCGCGTCAGGGGTCAGAGAACAATCTGGGGTGGAAAAGACGGGTAGGTTGTTCCACGTGCGATTATCATAATACATGCCGACCAGGCCGTGCTCTGTGTGGGCATGATAAAGAGCAAGAAAGGCCAACAAGAGCACCGCTGTCGCCCCTCCGATCCACAGCCTGAGCTGTTTCCGGGCCACAGCCGCTTGCCACAGCCCGCCGGTAAATTTCTGTACGCGTTTCTGGGGCTTAATACTTTCTTGAACAGTGACCTTCAGCCCCTGATACAGTGATCTTCCGTGCAGACTGACCGTTAATCCGAGCAATAACACCGTCAGGAAGGTGAGAATCCAAATGCTCCACGGAATGACTTGTTCTAATAGGAGCGTTCCTGGCCGGGGTTTTTCAGGGAAAAGCACCTTAGTCGGTAAAATCGTTCGTTTCTGGCCGGGCGGCTGCCAATAGACAGCCATTTCATCCCGCGCCTCCCCCTGAAAGTATCCAATATCAATCTGATGAAACCCGGCTTCCAACCGGATATTTTCGGCCACCTCTCGGATGGCATGCAGCCCGCCATTATCTATCAGGAGCTTGCCGTCAAGGTACAAGTTCGACCCATCATCTGAACGCGTGGCGAATTGGTACTTTCCGGGCTGCTCGATCCAGAGCCAGCCTTTCCAGTGAATGCTGTACCTATTCTCCGGGAATACCAGACGCCGGTTGTAGGCGGTGTCCAGGTTAACACTCGCATCTACGACAGAAAACGCGGCGGGCAGGCTCCATTGGGGATTCGGATAATAGGTGGCCAGCAGCCCTCTCTGCACCGGGACGATTTGTCCGGCGAGCAGCGCAAGGCCCAAGAGGGCAAAAGCTATTATGGTGCTCCTGATTAATACCCGTTGACGTTGGAACGCAGAAAAGGTGTTCAGTAAGTATCTCATCCTGTTGTCGTTTTTCTCCTTGACACGAAAAGAGAGGTCATATATTTAGCCCAGGGTTGCCAAAGCGGCATCAAACAGCAGCCGGCAAGCTCCTCGGTTCGGAGATTCTGACAAACATTGGGGCAGTTCTCCATGAAATTGTTGACGTTGCTAATCATGATGCAAGTTCTTGTCAAGCCATAAATTGTCTTTCTGCTTTTCGAAAGACCGTATTTGTAAACATTCTGCCCAGTTTCCTTGAAACTGGGGCTTTTAGCGACAACTGCCATCGCCTTGCCATTCCCTTTGAAAAACTAGTACAGATCGATTCCCCCCTGTCACCTGGTTAAAGCTAGAGTGGTAAAGAGAAACTGCGTTCTTCCGCTAGGGGTATCGATGGATAGGAGAGAGGTTCATGACGTTTTCAACATGTTCACGAAACATCATACAATTTGCCAAAGACCACGGCATTCTGGCTGTTGCGCTGGTTCTTGTCGTCGGGTTGCCGCTTTTGTGGGTACTTCCACCACGAGGGGTAATTGGGTTATATTACGATAACTTACATTGGCGGGGTGAACCGATAATTGTCAAACGTCAGCGATTGATAAATTTAGAGCCGGTTGTC
>CAZSOP010000390.1:0-4374 GCA_964608385.1 uncultured Cytophagia bacterium | reverse complement strand
CCAAAAATCGAGTCTTCCCGTTTTCTCGTCTTCACGCTTTTACGTTCCCACGTTCCCACGTTCCCACGTTCACACGTTCCCACGTTCCCACGTTCACACGTTCACACGTTCACACGTTTTCACACGTTCCCACATCCGCCTTGACCATAATCTCCACCAGCTCTTTAAACTTGACCCTGGGTTGCCAGCCCAGCTGATTTTTGGCCTTGGTGGGGTCGCCGATGAGAAGATCGACCTCGGTGGGACGGTAATAGCGCGGGTCGATTTCAACCAGGACGCGTCCGGTTTTTGGGTCGATGCCCTGTTCTTCTTTGCCGTTCCCGCTCCATTGCAGATCAAACCCGATCAGCTTGAACGCCTCTTCGGCAAACTCGCGCACCGTATGGGTTTCGCCGGTGGCCAGAATATAATCATCCGGCTTGTCGTGCTGCAGCATGCGCCACATGCCCTCGACAAATTCCGGCGCATAGCCCCAGTCCCTCTTGGCATCGAGATTACCGAGCAACAGCGGTTTGGTTTCGCCGGCAGCGATCGCAGCCACGGCGCGGGTGATCTTGCGCGTCACAAACGTCTCGCCGCGACGCGGCGATTCGTGGTTGAACAAAATGCCATTGCAGGCGAACAGATCATAAGCTTCGCGATAGTTGATGGTGATCCAGTAAGCATAGAGCTTGGCCACCGCATAGGGAGAACGCGGATAAAAAGGCGTGCTTTCCCGCTGCGGCACCTCGCGCGCCTGGCCGAATAACTCGCTGGTAGAGGCCTGGTAGAACTTGGCCTTGACCCCGGTCTCCTTGATCGCATCGAGAAAGCGTAACGTACCGATACCATCCACCTCGGCAGTGTATTCCGGCAGCTCAAAAGAGACCTTGACGTGACTCTGAGCCCCGAGATTATAAATCTCATCCGGATCGATGCGGTCCAAAAGCCGGTTCAGATTGCTGGAATCGATAAGATCGCCGTGATAGAGGAAAAAGGTCTTGTCGTGCAGATCCGGATTTTTAAAGAGGTGATCGATGCGATTGGTGTTGAAGACGCTGGCACGCCGAATGATACCGTGTACCTCATAGCCCTTTGATAATAAAAATTCAGCCAGATAAGAGCCGTCCTGGCCGGTGATGCCGGTAATCAGTGCTTTTTTCATGGTAAATACGCTCGTTTTGTTAAATACAAACATTCATTGATAATTAAAAAAATATGAAATGATGATCATAGGTAAAAACTATCCTCACGCGAGGTGCAAAGGCGCAAAGAAAAAGACGATGGAAATTGCGCGGAAATATCAGGTTGCTGATTTGTTCAACAAAGATATTCATAGCGGCTTGAACCATTTATCGCCGTGCTTACCCGTTGTGACAGCATCGGATTAAACTATAAAAAACAACAGCTTGTTAAAATTACCCGTTAAGCCTGCCGGCCCACCCGGCTGTTGCAATCGGGTGAAGCAAATGGTTAGCCCTTTTTCACCCCTCGTTCCTGGAATTTCATATGAACTTTCACTGCTGCATCAACAACATCCTTAGCAATTTTATTCTCGGTAGACATGAAAAAACCTCTTTTCCCTTGGCGACCTGGCGTGAGGCCTTTTTTAATCTCACGCAAAAACGCAAAGGTGCCAGGAAATCAGTATTCCACCAGACATGGAAAAATCTCATCTTTCCTTGGCGCCCTGGCGACTCGTGAGGTCCATAACCGGCTATCAAAACAAAATCAAAACACCAACCGCAAATTATACATCGCACCCAGCCGCCAGGCCGGCTTTGAATCGCTGTTGCCCTCAATATGACCGGCATTGCTGGTATCCCTGTATTGTACATAGCCGAACAGATACCAGTGCGGTGCCGGAAAATACCGCAATTGCAATGAAAAAATCAGATGCTTTTCGACGATGCCATAGGGAAATGGCGGATGATGTTCCCCGAGCTCCTCTTTGGTGATCAGAGGCGTATCGATTGTGGTTTCGCCCTGCCGCACGTGTTGAATCTGCGCGTCAAGTAAAAAATCCCGACTCAGCGCATATTCCGCCTCCACATGAACGAGATCGGCATCCGGTCCGAGCGGATGACCGAGAATGGCGTTGTAATAATTGAGCCGGTTCCACGGCGCAAAAGCTTCGTAATTATAGGTCCAGCGATCGATGCGCACATACTCGGCAGTAAACCAGAGCGAATTGAAATTCAACGGACTGAACCAGTCCATGCCGAGCAGCAAAGCGGTGCGGTTGGGATAGTCTTCGCCTTCGTAATAGTACTCGTCGACCAAAAACTGACCGTACCAGCGCATTTTATCGGGATAATAAAGAGCCGCATCCATGACCAGGGTTACATTGTCCTTGCGGTTTTGCACCCCCATCACATCCATGAAATAATAGGGAATCAGGGGATTGAGATAACCGTGGTGCACGATCTCGTTTTCACCACCGTACATTATAGTTTCACTCAGACCCAGCTCGAGGCGGGGCAGCCGCAGGGAAAGCCGGTGTCCGGAAAAGTAGCGATGCACGTTATCGAGCTGTTCCTGATCGGTTTTACCGAGCATCGAATTAAAGCCGTGAAAACGGAATTTCCAGATATCGGCGCTAAACTTGATCATATCCAGAGCCGGCGCCAGACCGGAGGTCAGCAACGCCCCGGTTCGTCCTGGACCCCAATGCACGAATTCGCGACCGATGAGCAGGGACCAATGCTTGCGTTTATACTGCAAATAGGCGGCGCGCATGTCGCCGACCACGTCTTTCCATTCATAGGTGCCGTGATAATCGCGGTCGGTGATGCCGTCGGTATCGAACTGAAAATCAAAATAAGCGGCGAGATCATCGCCCCACCAGGTATAGCCGATCAGATCGGTTTCCAGTCTGGCGTTTTCGTTGGCATTGAGGTTTTCCGCATATTGCGGCCGCAGACGCCAGTGGAGCTCGAAATGACGGGGAGTCGTTTTTTTCAGACTCGATTTAAACAGCGAAAACAACTTTTTTTTATAAAATCCATAAATACCGGATTGATACTCGAGTTGAACCAGGCTTTTCACCGCATCGGATCGCGTATAAGGCATTTCCGACAACCTGATGCCGACCTGAGGATGCTGAAGCGTCATGCCCCTGACGGCGCGATTGAGCCAGTAATCATAGCGGTAATGATAGCCGTTTACCTGGGCAGTGAGTATTGCAGGCAATGTAAACAATAATGATATGATCAGAATTTTAGACTTCATAACACTCCCGGTTCGCAGGTCAACACAACAGGCCCTCTATGGAATCAAGATTTATTTCGCCGCAACCTGTCGGTTCATGACGTGTAATCGTGGCGAATAGCCGCCGGAAACGATTTTCGCCAGGTGATCACAAACATAATCCACCTCTTCCTCACTCATCACCGATGAAAACGGCAGAGCCAGGGATTGCTCGCCCAGCTTTTCGGTCACCGGAAAATCGCCCTCTTTATAGCCAAACTGATCGCGATAATAGGGCTGCAGGTGAATAGGCGTAAAATAAGGCCTGGAAGGAATATCGTGTTCCTTTAGGCTTTGCATAACGTTATTCCGCTCAAGAGGGGGTAAAATACGAACGACATAGACAAACCAGGACATGCGGCTGGTGTTTTTATGAATAAAGGGAATTTTTATAGTGTCAATTTCCCCCAATCTCTGGTTATACCACTCCGCCACCTGCCGGCGTTTGGCCAGAATTTCATCCAGACGCTGAATTTGCACTTCACCGAGGGCGGCGCTGAGCTCGTCCATGCGATAATTGTAGCCGAGACGATTGTGGCTCAGCCATTCGTTGAATTCATCGCGTCCCTGATTGCGCAGGGAACGAAAGAGAAGATGCCAATCGCGTTTATCGGTAACGATCATTCCGCCTTCACCGGTGGTGATCTGCTTGTTGGGATAAAAGGCAAACACGGCAATATCGCCGAGACTTCCGGCTTTGCGGCCCTTGTATTCCGCTCCCAGCGCTTCGCAGGCGTCTTCAATGACATGCAGTTGATGTTTATGTGCCGGCTCGATGATCGCATCCATATCGGCGGGCTGGCCAAAAGCGTGTACCGGTAAAACAGCCTTGATCTTTAGGTCTTTGGGTTTACCGTTTCGCATCGAGGGCGGCAAAAAATCCGGTTTTCCATGGCGCCGGGCATCTAACGCTGCAGCGATCTGATCCGGATCGATATTTCCGGTTTTTTCATCGACATCGACAAAAATCGGAATCGCTTTTTCATAAAGAATACAGTTGGCTGAAGCGATAAAGGAAAATGGGGTTGTGATAACGAGATCATCTTGTCCGGCGCCGGCGGCGATGATGCCGAGGTGCAGTCCGGCGGTCCCCGAACTCACCAGATCGGAAGAGCACACGTCTGAACTCCAGTCACGTGAAACGAT
>CAZSOP010000389.1:0-4375 GCA_964608385.1 uncultured Cytophagia bacterium | reverse complement strand
CGCTCTTGGCGAGCTTGGCGGTTTTGGGTACGCATTAACCGGATGATCCATAAATCTCCGCAGACAGATGCAGATAGTCTTTTATAGTCGATCTGCATCCGTTTAACCCTTTTAATGCAACCCTTATGATCTCATCTAAAAATCGGTTGCTTTTCATTGCACTTTTTTATATATTAAAATCTGTTATAGAGCGAGAGTGGCGGAATTGGTAGACGCGCTAGATTTAGGATCTAGTGTCCCCGGGATGTGGGGGTTCGAGTCCCCCCTCTCGCACTCAAGGTCGGCGAGCAATTTGCTCGGCGATTTTTTTATTTCTTCTTGAACCTAAAGTGCCTGAATTTCTCGATAAATCGAAAGGAAATGGGTTTGCAATACGAGACCGTTGAACAATCCAACTGGCAGAAAAAGATACGCGTGCAAATTTCTGCCGACCGCGTTGAACCCAGGCTGGAGGAAACCATACGCGATTTTCAAAAGCGCGCCAGGATCGAAGGGTTTCGAAAGGGTAAAGTTCCCCGGCAGCTGGTGACGAAGATGTTTGGTCCGCAAATCGAAAGTCAGGTTTACCAGCCTTTCATCGCCGATGCTTATGATAAAATCTTTAAAGATGAAAAATTTGATATTATCAGCTCTCCTGAAATCGAAAACATAAAGTTCGACAAAAAGCAGGGGCTTACCTTTGAGATCGTTTTCGATGTCAGGCCTGAGGTTAAAATCGAGGATTTTGATCTGACTGTCGAAAAAGTTCGATTCAAGGTCGAAAAAGAAGATATCGAAGCGCTCCTGAAAGAATTGCAGGAAAAAAATGCAATGATCTACAGCGCTGAGGAGGCAAAAGAGGGTCATTTTGTTATTGCCGATTTTCAGCAAGTGGATAGCTCCGGCGTGCCGATACTCGGACAAAAATTTGAAAATCAAACCATCTGGCTGGAAGAGGATAATGAGGAGATCACGCCTCAACTCCTGGGGATCAAGCCCGGGGATGAACGAATCCTCCGGATTGCCATTCCAGAAGAGGGCGAATCCGGGTCTGAATCTGAAATTATTTCTTCACCGGAAGAAAAAAGGCCAACAGAAAAGTTGTTCCGGGTTACTGTTAATGAAATTAAGGAGCGCAAGCTCCCCGAGATTGATGATGAATTTGCCAAAGATTTGGGTGACTATGAAAATATAAAGACATTGAAAAAGGAGCTCACCAAGAACCTTAAAGAGCGTGCCCACTATGAGAGTGAAAGCCTTTTTCACCAGGCTCTTAGCGATGAATTGATCAAACGAAACAACATCGACGTTCCGCCGAGCATGTTGCAAAAATACCTCGATGCCGTTGTCGATGACATAAAAAAACGCAGCAAGGAAAAGATCGATGAAAAGCTGGTTCGAGAACAATACAAAAGCCTTGCCATTCGCAATATTAAATGGATTTTGCTGCGCAATCAACTCGTCGAACAGGAAGCGATTAATGTTATCGATGATGAAATTGAAACGCATCTGCAAACACAGATTGAGGGAAAAAAGATCAGCGAGGAAGAGGTTAAAAAGATCAAGGACGACAAGCAGCGCTTTGAGGATTACCGGGAACAATTATTGAATGATAAAGTGTATACCTTACTGGCTGACCGGGCCACGATAGAGGAGACAGAAAAGCCGTGGCGACAGGAACAAACCGATTCAGAAACGACCGGGCAGCCGCAGAAGCAATCATAAACGAATAAACTGAAAGGATTATAAATGGCACTTGTACCGATCGTTGTTGAACAAACCGGACGGGGTGAGCGCGCCTATGATATTTTTTCCCGGTTGTTGAAGGAACGAATCGTTTTTATCGGCTCGCCGATCGAAGATACGGTCGCCAGTCTGGCGATCGCGCAGCTTCTTTTTCTCGAAGCCGAAGATCCGGATAAGGATGTTTATATTTACATAAATTCTCCGGGTGGTGTTGTTTCCTCCGGTCTGGCAATTTATGACACCATGCAATACATAAAACCCGATGTCGCTACCATTTGCATTGGCCAGGCCTCCAGCATGGGTGCGCTGTTACTGGCTGCGGGGACAAAAGGGAAACGCTTTGCATTGCCGCATTCGCGTATCATGATACACCAGCCGCTCGGCGGCGCCCAGGGACAGGCCTCTGATATTGAAATTCACACCAAGGAAATTTTAACCCTGCGGGAAAAATTGAACGATATCCTTGCCGATCACACCGGTCAGTCCAAAAGCAAAATCGCCAAAGACACGGACCGAAACTTTTTTATGAGCGTTGAAGATGCCAAAGCGTACGGTATTATCGATGAAATCATGTCGCGGCAACAGGATATTAAAAAAGCGGGCAAGAAGAAATAAACATCCTTATAAGGAGTTGCATGGATCGATCCGATCAAAACAAACAACGCAAACTGGTTATCTGTTCATTTTGCGGCAAGAATTCAACCCAGGTCGAAACCATAGTTACCGGCCCGGATGTGAGCATTTGCAATGAATGCGTCTCTATTGCCAATCGGGTTATTTCCCGGGAAAAAGTAAAACAGTCTTTTGTCATTTCCGGGACGATTCCCACACCTGAAGAGATAAAAGGAGAGCTCGATCAATACATTATCGGGCAGGAACGCGTCAAAAAAGCGATCTCCGTCGCGGTTTACAATCATTACAAGCGCAGCGAAAACCGCCGGGAGAGCAAAGAGGTTTATATCGAAAAAAGCAATGTTTTGCTCATCGGCCCCACAGGAACGGGTAAAACGTTGATTGCACAAACGCTGGCGAGGCTTTTAAAAGTACCGTTTACGATCACGGATGCAACCAGTTTGACCGAGGCTGGTTATGTGGGCGAGGATGTTGAAAACATACTGGTGCGTTTGCTACAAGCTGCGGATTATGATGTCAAACGCGCCGAGCGCGGTATCATCTATATTGATGAAATCGATAAAATTACGCGTAAGAGCGGTAATCCTTCCATCACCCGGGACGTATCGGGTGAAGGCGTGCAACAGGCGCTGTTGAAGATTCTTGAGGGAACCATCGCCGCCGTTCCTCCGAAGGGTGGCCGCAAGCATCCGGAGATGGATTTTATCAATATCGATACCCGCAATATTCTCTTTATCTGTGGTGGTGCGTTCGACGGGCTGGATAAAATCGTATCGACGCGAATCGGCAAAAATTCCGTCGGCTTTGGTGCTGTGCAAAAAGTGAAAAGCGATGAAAATGTTATCCATAACATCGAGCCCGAAGATTTGCTGCAGTACGGATTGATTCCTGAGTTTGTCGGTCGCTTGCCGATTATCTCCACCCTTGACGAGTTGGATGATGAAGAGTTGCTCAGGATTTTGACCGAGCCCAGGGATGCGGTGATCAAACAATTTAAACAGCTCCTGGCCCTGGATGATATCGAGCTCATTTTTGAAGACAAAGCTCTTGAAGCAATCATCAAAATTGCCAAGAGAAGAGGAACCGGTGCCCGGGGTTTGCGTTCGGTCATCGAAGAGGTAATGCTGGACATTATGTTTTATCTGCCTTCGCACAAGGATATCACCGGTTGCCATATTACCAAAGAGGTTGTTCGTAAAGAAAAAGAACCGGTTTATAAACGCGATGGGAAAAAACCGGAGCGCAATGTACAGGGCGACGCCGCCTGATCTGTTGAACAGGTGATGCGTAAAAAAACTTTTGTTGGATTTCAGCAAAAATTTTTTTACTTTGATTGCATGAAAATCAACAATGCTGAATTTGTCAAAAGTGTTGCCTCGCTTGATCAGTTGCCCGCAAAAGAGCTACCCCAGATCGCTTTTGTCGGCCGTTCCAATGTCGGCAAATCCAGCCTTTTAAACAAACTACTCGGCCGCAAGCGTTTGGCCCTTACCAGCGGCACGCCCGGTAAAACCCGCCTGATCAATTTTTTTCTTATCAATCACACGTTTTATCTCGTCGATTTGCCCGGCTATGGATTCAGCAAAGCTCCCGCATCGGTGATGCAATCCTGGAAATCACTTGTAGAAGGTTATCTTGCAAAAATCTCTTTTTTAAAAGTTGTGGCGGTATTTATTGATTGTTGTCACCGGTTTGTGGGTTTCGATCTGCAGATGATCGAGGGGGTACGCTATTATGACAAACCCTTTATCGTTGTCGCTACCAAAACCGACAAGTTATCAAGGCAACAATTACAGAAACAGCAGCAACATATATATCGTCAATTGCCGCAAAGACAGGTCTATTTTTTTTCTGCGAAAACCGGAGCGGGAAAAGAAAAGCTGTGGCAGGGAATTAGAAAATATTTATAATATTTTTAATTTTTCTTATTTTAGTTAAATTTTTTATGCATATTTGTTTTTTATTTAAAAAAAACAGGTGAAGATTCAAGAAAAGCATTGACATTGTTGAATATTAT
>CAZSOP010000388.1:0-4375 GCA_964608385.1 uncultured Cytophagia bacterium | reverse complement strand
CACCCCGGCCGAACAAAGAGGGCAAGACTTGAAAAATCAATAAAACAAAAACAGGTAAAAGGCTGGCATAATGGTGCCAGGAGGCTACCCGGATTCCCAGATTCATCGACATAATCAGTCCGGTCAAATAGATAAGCAACAGTAAAAGCCGTGCAGCCTGAGCCAGAGCAGTATCAAGTGGTCTTAAATCATTTTGTCTTTTGAGGCGAACAGCAAGAGCAAGGTATAAAAAAAACAATACAAGCGAAAAAAGCGGATGTGCTGTTTTTATCCACATCGTCATGGTCGATATTCCTTTTGTTGTTGCTGTGAATTTTCGAATTCGATGATGGCATTGACAAGCTTTTCAGCGCCAAAGCGAATTACATCCGTAGTCGGCAGGCCGGTTTCGTTTTCCGTCTTCTCCACCGCCTCTCTGGCAAGTTCCTCCGTTTTCAATTGATAGCAATTTAATGCCACACCGATAACCTTTGCCGGAAACACAGGTGTTGCCATTCGTTCATACAGATCGATCATCTCCCTGATGCCGGGAACAGGTGTGTCAAGCGATCCCCGCATCATTTTGCGGCCGACCTGGTGACAGAGAATCAAAAGCTGGGGAGCAAAACCGTGCAGCATACTCAGCGTAACACCTGAATAGAGCGGGTGGGTCAAAGCGCCCTGACCTTCAATCAGCTGATAGTCGCAATCGCGGTTGTCCAGAACCAGGGATTCTGCCGCTCCGGAAACAAAGTCGGAAATAACATGATCCATGGCAATACCTCTGCCGGAAATGGCTATTCCGGTTTGCCCTGTGGCCAGAAAAACAGTACGCTTGCCCAGCTGTTCCAGCGATTTGTTCACCTCAAGCGCAGTCACTTTTTTGCCGCAATTGCAATCGGTGCCGACTGTGTGTATTCGCAGGCAGGCACAGTTTTTCGCCTGGCAGGTATTGACACTGATATGTTCAGGCACCCTGCGTAAATCAATGAGTTGAACCCCATATTTTTCCGACGGGACGACGAATTCCGGCATGTCGCTCAGCAGGGTATGCATTCCGGCAACGATATCGAGCCCGGCGCGAATAGCGTCGTTGATGAGCTGTCGCCATTCCGGAGGGAATCCTCCTCCCGGTGGTGTGATCCCGATCAACAAGGCATTGGGCTTGTAAACAAGCCCCTCTTGAATAGATTCCACAATGGGAATATTACGGCCGACGCCCAAACAGGAAAAAGCATCTTTCCCCGCTTGTTCAGAATCCAGCAATGCGACGACCCGTTCAGGACGGTAGCGTACAACTCCGGTTGCCAACTTTGCTGATGAGGGATGGGTTCGTCCCTGCGTGAGAATAAGATATTTGTGTCGAGTAAAATTCATTCATAAACATAAAGGAATATTTGCTATTATTCAAGCATAAAAAATATTGGCGCAATATTTGTAATATATAGCCACAGCAATTGAAGGCAATATCTATTCATTGTATTTATTAGACTTGGTGTAATCAAAAAGCAACTTTTTCATGACACTGTAAAATAAACAGGACATAATCGGTAAAGCAAGGTAACAACAGGAAGAGATCGAGGTTCGTCTCTTTGAAATATTATCCGATCATCATATCTATTTCGCCGATCTCGATCTCTTCTTTCTAAACCCTCTTTCGGAATCCCTCTCCCAATACCTCGTGAACATTATTGATAATAATAAAAGCAGAAGGATCGATTTGTTTGACTTTTTTCGTCAATGTTGCGATCTCTTTGCGGCTAAGCACTGTATACAAAACATTTCGCTTTTCTCCCGTATACAATCCACGGCCCTCAAGCATGGTCGCACCTCTTCCCATCGTATTGGTAATAATCCTGCTTACCGCTTCTGTTTCCGAGGTGACGATCAAAGCGGATTTGGCATAATCAAAACCTTCAATAATCACATCGACAATGCGACTTGACACAAAAAGCAAAAACAAAGCGTAAAGCGTCAAAACGATAGCGGGCCGGTCAGAGGCAAGTCCTTTAAAATGTATGATGATTCCGGCAAAAATGACGACGCAAAAGTCGACAACCATAATAGCCATGCCGGGTTTCACACCCCATCGCTGTTGAGCAACGGCCGCGACTATATCCGAACCGGCTGTGGAGCCCTGAAATTTAAAAATAAGACCCAATCCCAGGCCCAGCAAAACCGCGCCGATCAGAATGAGAAACAAGAAATCGCTCTCTTGCAACTGCAGGATCGCCGGGTGTTCGTGCAACCGAATAAATCCAAATGCAGGAACAGCACCGCGTAATAAATCAATAAAAAAAGAAGAGAAACTAAATCCCAAAAATGTGCGCAAGCCAAACTGTTTTCCCAATTCGGAAACGCCCCAAATAAATAACGGTATATTGAATATCCAGATCATCAAACCAATGGGTATCCTGTTCCCCGAAAGATAATGCAGGGCCATAGACAACCCGCTTACACCGCCGGGAACAACTTTGGCATTGACCAAAAAGACACCAATGCCGGCTGCCATAAAAAAAGAGCCAATAATAATAACCGGAATATCCAGCCAGATTCCTTTCTCATCCAAACCGATTATTTCTTTTAGTTTATGCCACTTTTGTCTCATACGATTTTACCTCACGCTGAAAATTATAAATTATACGATATTTTTTAATAAAACTCAAGTCAATATAAAACGCTTGGTTATATTATGACAAGTGTATATATTATCAACCGAGTCTGTGACTATTTCTTCCGGAGGTCCTGTGTTGCGCATCCTATTTGCTCTTTTTTTTAGCCTTGCCTGCTGTCCTTTTGGTGCTTTGGCCCAAGATAAAAGTATAACCCGAGACCGGACAGAGTTTAAAACCAGTCAAGTTCAAGGGCCCCATATCGATGAGACCTCTCTGGATACCAGCTACGGCACCAACGCTGGTCGTATCTATCCTCTTTCGGTTAAAATCACGAATAGTCTGGATGCGCGAACACTCAGGGGAGACTGTACACTCGATGCCCGCCAAATGGACCCAGTCAAAAAAGAATTCAACCTAAACCAGCATACGGTTGTAACCTTCCCCCTTTCAATCGAACAGATACATAACCTGCTCAACAAACCGGCAGGCATTATGTTGGTGTGCAACGGACACTTGTATGACGACACACTTGTCACACTTGAGCCGTTAACGATTTTAAATAGTCTTTTTACGGCAAAGGACCTGCCGATTGAAATAGAAGCCCTAAAACCGATAATTGATAATTATCTTGAAAATATAAAATGGTATGAATATTTTAGCAGCGATTCGCTCGCCGGTTCGAAAAAAGTGCTGACAGAAGCGGTTAAACACGCTTTGAATGAAGAATGGAAATCCTTTATCGATGTGATGAAAAATGGATTTTTTTCCCTGCAAAACGCTTCAAAAAAGTTCAAAAGCGATACCTTACATCTGATCGCCTGTTATAACACCTGCAGTAGCGTTATCGACATGATTTTTGATGATACGTTTTCCCCTGAACTGTCTTTCTTATCTCATTCAACCGGAAAAAAAGATTATCCAATAACCCTGTCAACCTGTGCTGCCTTTCTCGCCGAAATTGAAAAAAACAGTCCTGATGAATTTGCAACCCTCAAAGAGGCTTTGCAGGAAAACCGTTTGCGTATCACCGGCGGTATGTGGAGTCCTGCAGACCTCAATCTGCCTTCCGGTGAAGCTCTGCTAAGACAATTCCTTTACGGACAACGCTATTTTAAAGATAAACTGCATATGACCTGCCCTGCCGTCGTTGCCCCAAGCCGGTGTTTCTACACCAAAACACTTCCCCAGATACTCAAAAAAATGAATTTTAACTATATTATAATCAAAGAATTAACCAAAAATAATTTTGCCCAGGTTTCGCCTGTGTTTACCTGGCAATCACCGCACGGTTCTGAAATAACGGCCGCCCGGGTCAAGCATCTCGGATCGAATTGCAAGCTGGAAAGAATAGCGGCAGAGCTTTTATCTGGTCGAGAAAACGGATACCATCGGCATGCTTTGCTGTATGACCCTGTGAGGTACTCGGGAAAGAACACAAATCCATCAGGATGTCTGGAAAAAATAAAGAATCTTGTGGCATTCCCGAAAGTAATAGAAAGTGGTTTTGACCGCTTTACAAGCGGTTCGCCGGCAAAACTTCTCCAGAACCCCTTTTATAAGGATATTTTATCCTTCCAACCCCCGGACTATACCACTCAGGGAGTGTTAAAAGCATGGAACCATAAAAATGAGGTCGCGCTGGAAAATGCGGAAAAATTTGCCGTTTTATCGGGCATTGAATATCCTGAAAGGGCATTAAAAGAGGCCTGGAAAAATTTGCTGATCATGCAAAGTCATGATATTGTAACCCGTCCATTGCAGCAATCGCTATTTGTTACACT
>CAZSOP010000387.1:0-4386 GCA_964608385.1 uncultured Cytophagia bacterium | reverse complement strand
TGTCGTAATGTTTTCGCTGAGGATTGTGTCATGGACAGCCCAAACCTCGAACGGGTTTTACGTATCAAAACCAACTCCCTGCACGGCGGCGTGGTGGAAAACATTTATCTGCGCAATATTGATGTTGGCGAGGTCGGCGATGCGGTGATTCGGATTAACTTTCATTACGAACGCGGTGACGCCGGTAATTACACGCCGCGGGTAAGCAATATTTTTATCAAGAATCTGTTGAGTCATAAAAGTGAATATGCTTTTTATCTCGACGGTTATGAACGGTCTCCGATATCAAACATCACGATTGAAGATTGTGACTTTCAGAGGGTTGAAAACAAAAATGTGTTAAACCATGTCGAAAAATTGAGTTTTCGCAATGTCATGATAAATGGGCAGAAAATAAGGTGATAAAGGCACAGCGTGTTGCATTTTGCCGGCCGAACGAACCAAACGCGGCCGGTTTTGATTTTTTGTCCTCTCCTCAATTGTCCGGTTTTTATCCGGTATGAAAACCACCGCAAATACCCGCTTTCCTTGCATTTTTAGATTAAATCCTATAGTTTAATAACGATTATTTAAGTCGGTTTAATTCATTCAAGGGGAACACTATGCAAACATTAAAAATGGGATTTATCGGGGCCGGTTTTGTCGCCAAAACGTTTCATATCAATGCCCTGGCGCAAATGCGCGGTATCGAGCTGGCCGGGGTATACAGCAAAAAGGGTTCCGAAGAGCTCAAGGCATTGGCTGAAAAGAATCAGGTGGGAGAATGCAACATATTTCAGAGCATTGCCGATTTGTGCAAGCATTGTGATGTTATCTCCATTTTCGCGCCCAATCCGGTGCGCATCGACGTTATGGAGGAAATTACCGATGCCATAAAGGAAGGCGCGGCTGTAAAAGGTGTGGTCTGTGAAAAGCCGCTCGGCAGAACCGTAAGCGAAGCCCGTCGTCTTGTAGGGCTGGCCGATGGTGCAGGTGTGCAGACCTTTTATTTCGAAAATCAGATCTACATGAAGGCCATCAACAAAGCGCTACAGCAGCTTTCAGCGCAAATGAAGGCAATGGGACCGATATCTCTGGCTCGCAGCGCTGAAGAGCATGCCGGGCCACATGAACCCTGGTTCTGGGACCCGATGCAGCAGGGCGGAGGCGTTCTCTCGGATATGGGTTGCCACAGTATCGCTGTCGGCTGGTATCTTCTGACGCCCTGGGGAAAACCGGTCGATTACCTCAAACCGGTTTCGGTTAACGCCGGCACCCTTCTGCTCAAGTGGGGGCGTTCGAAATACCGCAAAGAGCTGTTGCAACGCACCGGAGTCGATTATGCCAAAACGCCGGCTGAGGACTTTTGTAACGGCAGCGTTACCTTTAAGCATCCGGATAGCAGCGAGCTGGTCAGTGCCCAGTTTACCAATTCCTGGATGTATGACAAACTGGGATTGCGATTGTTGATGGATGGTATTGGTCCGGGCTATACGCTGGAGATCAATACGCTTAAATCTCCCCTGGAGATTTTTATCGGCGATGCCGCAGCCGAAGCCATAGTGGACGCCGAAACCGCTCTGGAAAAAGCCACGGCCAGCCGCGGCTTGCTGGCGGTACAGCCGAATGAAACCGATCTCTATGGCTATCTCGATGAGATGATCGATGTCCGCGATGCGCTGCAGCAGGAAAAGAAACCGCTGCTGGACTGGAATTTCGGTCTCGAGATTACCAAACTGGTGCAGGCGGCGTATCTCTCGGCCGAGCAAGGCCGGGTGGTGGATTTAACCGACGAAAAAACGCTTAAAGAGCTCGAATCCTATCGGTCGCTCATTTCTCAGGGCAAAGGTGCGGATTTGCTGTATTGATGCGGTTTAAACCAAGCTATGTTGAGAAAGTCTGAATGAGAGCGGGCGTGGGTACTGTTTTAGAAAGAATATTCGATCCGTCTTTATCCTCTATCCGCCGAAACCGGAAAATCCAGCCGGATTTCAGGTATTGATTTTTTTCATAAGAGCTGTATCAACAGTGTTGTATAAGATAGATTGATAACTTGGTGATATCAAAATCTGTGCAAGAATATCGGTAATTACTAGAGATCAAGGATTATGAAAACCGCCATGGACGCGGAGAAGCGCTGAGAAAAACAAAAAAAAGTAAAGAGATGAAAGGGAAAATTGGAATATGACAGGAAATAGTTTTATTATCATTTTTTCCCGGTGTTTTGCTCTATCTTTCTTGGCCGGAAAAGACAATAAATTCAATATCGTTACGAATACCAAAATATAACCATAATATCATATCAAGGGGAGTTTGCTATGTGTCGACGATTATTTTTTAAAAATTGGTTTCTGCTTATCACCTTTACTTGCATTTTCAGCTCTTTTGCTTCCCCCGCTTCAAAACAGGTGGAGCTGATTCTCGATGCTTCCGGCAGCATGCGCGGCAGCCTTGATAACGGTGAGCAGAAAATAAATGCTGCCAAAAGCGCGGTGAATCGGCTGGTCGATGAGCTCGACGATTCCGTGGTGTTGGCCTTTCGCGCCTATGGCCACCAGTCGCCCCGGGAACAACACGACTGTGAGGACACTGAACTGCTGGTGCCGTTTCAAGAGTTGGCGCAAAATCGCACGGACATCAAAAACCGGACTGCAGCGTTGCAGGCGCAGGGCTATACCCCGATTTCCCTTGTTTTGCAGCAAGCTGCCGCTGATTTTCAAAATCAGGATAGCGGCGACCACATTATCATTCTGGTCAGTGACGGCAAGGAGACCTGTGAGGGCGATCCCTGCGAAACCGCCCGGGCGCTCAAGGAAACAAATGCCGGTCTGGTAGTACACACCATCGGATTCGGCGTTGACGAGGCAACCCGACAGCAGCTGCAGTGTCTGGCCGGGGTCAGCGGTGGTCAATATTTCAGCGCCGGGGATACAGGGGAGTTGCTCAGTGTTTTAAGCGCCGCTTTTGAAGCAGAGGCTGAGGAGGCTGATGAGAAAGAGGGAACGGGTTATCTCAAGATGCCGGGAGCAGAACTCGGTGGCCATGATATTTTTGATGCCGGGAGCGGTGAAAGGGTGAGTTCGGTCAGTCGCAGCCAAATTCTGGTGCCTTTGCCGGCCGGGATTTATACTCTTGAAATCGGCAATGCAATGTGGAAAAGCATACACGTCGAGGCCGGTGATACCACGGTTTTAAAACCCTCCTGGATCACGGTTGAGCACGCCGCCCTGCGCGGCCACGAGATTCGCGATGCGGAAACCGGCGCTGAGGTGACGTCTGTATCCTCAAGCGATAACAGCGCCACATTGATGCCGGGTAGTTATGAGGTGGTTTTTGGCAACGAGTCGGACCTCATCTGGGCGGTCAGCGTCGCGGCCGGTGCAGAGATCGTGCTCAAACCGGGAACCGTAACGGTCAAATCCGCCTATATCGGTGGTCACGATATATACGACAGCAACGGTACCCTGGTCGGCGAGGTCAGTGCCACCATGAACTGGATTCCCCTGCCGCCCGGAAAATACAGCATTGAGATCGATGATGAGAAATTTACCTTTGAGCTGTCAAAGGGTGAGGATAAAGTATTTGAGCGATGAAGATATTGTTTAATTTTAATATAAGCAAATAGATATTCAAAATTTCTCCTTCCAACGCTCCGATTGTGTGTAAGCATGGTATAAAGACAAAAACATGCATCCCGGGTACAAAATTTTCAATGTCTCATGGCGTTTTATGGATATCGAGGGGCCGCTTCGGCTACCCCCGCCCCAATCTCAACAGCGAGTGGCAGCAGGAGGGAATTATGTAGAACAGAACGATGAATAATAATGGTCGGATTATGAAAGGAGATTGTGTCGGGGGTGATCCTGCGCGGGCTCCGCGAGCTCTTCCGCTTTTTGTTTTTTACCCGTTTTAGAGGTCAGAAGATTGAATAAAAATCCGTTGCGATGAAAAGCGGAAGGATCTCGCTCCGCAGAATTTTGGAAACATGTATTCAATGAGACGGATAAATGTGACAGAATCAGTGAACATAATTATCGCTACCCGGCCACAGATAGGCCGGATCTGTACCCTTTTATTCATAAATATAATTTTTTATAAAGTCATGAAAGCCCCGGCGTTGATAGCAATGAAGAGGTTGGCCATGCCGATCACCCTCGACGCAGCGCAGGCGGCTCCCTCCCCTGCGCGAACAGATTCAGGTTGAAAGGTAAAGTTTGTTTTCATAAAAAAAATCGTTTCTGTCTTTACCCGGTTTTTTTCAACCTCCGGCAGGGGGCAACAGATTTGAGCCCCGGAGGTAAGCCCGCGAAGAATGCGGTAAAGTCACCCGGGGGGTGACTTTTTTTTTATTGAATCTGATGTTAAACTTTTTAATTTATAGTTCAGAGATAAATAGGGGAGCTGCAC
>CAZSOP010000386.1:1030-4399 GCA_964608385.1 uncultured Cytophagia bacterium | reverse complement strand
CGTTCTTGGCGAGCTTGGCGGTTTTGGGTACGCATTAACCGGATGATCCTTAATTTTACCCGAGCACTTTTTTCAACCTTTCCAGTGCCCAGTCGAGCTCTTCTCTGTTGATCACCAGTGGCGGAGCCAGTCGGATGGTGTTCTCGTGGGTGTCTTTTGCCAGGATGCCTTGCTGTTGTAATGCCTCACAAAATGTTCTCGCCCCACCGGCATTTTCGTTTAAAACAATGCCGATCCACAAGCCTTTACCGCGCACCTGTTCAATATGAGGACTCTTCATGGCGCGCAATTCTGTAAATGCATATTCGCCCAGGGTGGCGGCGTTATCGAGCAGATTCTCTTCAACAAGGATTTTTATCGCTTCTCGAGCCATAGCACAGGCCAATGGATTACCACCATAGGTAGAGCCATGCGAACCGGGCTCGAAAACGCCCAGAATATCACTGCTGCTCAAAGTCGCTGAAACCGGATACATACCGCCTGAAAGCGCCTTGCCGATAACAACCATATCGGGTTTGACCCCTTCGTGCTCGCTGGCCAGCATTTTGCCGGTACGGCCTAACCCGCTCTGTATTTCATCACAGATCAGCAGGACCCGGTTCCGACGACATATTTCTGCAGCCTCTTTAAGAAAACCGGCCGGAGGTACCACAACACCGGCTTCTCCCTGGATGGGTTCTACCAGGAATGCAACGGTATTTTTGCCGATCGCTTTTTCCAGCCCTTCTGCATCGCCATAGTCGATGATTTTAAACCCGGGTGTATAGGGGCCATAATGTTCATATGATGACGGGTCATCCGCAAAGGAAACAATTGTTGTGGTGCGGCCATGAAAGTTGCCGTTGCAAACGATCATTTCTGCCTGATTTGGTTCCACCCCTTTCACTTTATAGCCCCATTTACGCGCTGTTTTGATTGCCGTCTCCACAGCTTCTGCACCGCTGTTCATGGGCAAGACCATCTCGTAATCGAGCAGTTCACAAAGCTCTTTGGCAAACAGCGGCCACAGATTGTTGCGAAACGCGCGGCTGGTCAGGGTTAATTTTTCCGCTTGTTTCTGCATCGCCTCGATTAAACGCGGATGACAATGTCCCTGATTGACAGCAGAGTATGCTGCCAGGCAATCCATATATTTTTTACCCTCAACATCCCATACCCAAACCCCTTTTCCTTTTTCTATAACAACGTCCAGAGGATGGTAATTGCGGGCCCCGTATTTTTCCTCCATTGAGATCAATTGCTGCGCATCCATATTGCCTCCCTGCTCACGGTTAGTCGTTGTGAAATCAGACCCTAAAAACTAGAAAAACAATCGATAAAAAGCAAGAATATATCTACACCTCTGTTTATTATTTTTTCTTGATTGTGGTTCATTTTTCTTGTATTTTTTAGGAATAGTCGTTGAAATGATGTACACGGTAATGACTGGAAAGGAGTAAACGTGCGAGTTCTATCCGGTATTCAACCTTCCGGGACCTTACACCTCGGCAACTATTTTGCCATGATGAAGCGTATGATCGAGTATCAGAAAGAACACGACTTGTTCTGCTTTATCGTCAACTATCACGCGCTTACCTCTGTTTTTGATGCGGACCGGCTTGCGCAGGGAACCATCGAAGCTATTTGTGATTTTATTGCACTGGGAATCGATCCGGAAAAATCAACGTTTTATGTTCAGTCCGATGTCCCGGAGGTTACAGAGTTAACCTGGATTCTATCCAATGTTACCCCCATGGGGCTGCTGGAGAGGGCCCACTCGTACAAAGACAAGCTCGCACGTGGATTGCCTGCAAACCATGGCCTCTTCGCCTATCCTGTATTGATGGCTGCCGATATTTTGCTCTATGGCGCTCATCGCGTACCGGTAGGCAAAGATCAAAAGCAACACCTTGAAATTACCCGGGACATCGCGTTGAGGTTTAATAATACTTATGGAGAAACGTTTGTCGTTCCTGAACCGGATATTGCAGATAATGTCGCGCTGGTCCCGGGAATCGACGGCCAGAAAATGTCAAAATCGTACGGCAATACAATTGATATTTTTACCGATTATTCAGAGTTGAAAAAGCGCGTCATGTCCATCGTCACCGATGCAACCCCGGTCGAGGAACCGAAAGATCCGGACCAATGCACTCTGTTTGCCATCTATTCGCTATTTCTGGATGAAGAGAGCAAAAAGGAATTACGTCAGCGTTATGAACGTCCCGGATTGAAATATGTAAGCGTTAAAAAGGAATTGCTCAAGACAATCTGGGAATTCTTCGAACCTTACCGGGAGAAACGACAGGCATTGATTGAAGACCCGGATTACATCCGCGATATCATGAAATATGGTGCCGACAAAGCCCGTTCCGTCGCCAGGGATTGTCTGGAGAAAACCCGGGAGAGCGTGGGGGTTCATTATCAGCAAAAATTAAATAAAAGTTAAAAAAAAAAGGAACAGGCAGATGAAATACTATGCGTTAATGTTTTATATGGTTGTTGTTGCTTTTGGTGCTGCAGCCGAGCGGCCGATGACTGTTGAGGATATGTGGGCAATGCAACGGATCGGTGATATTGCACTCTCCCCGGATGGTGAGTGGATCGCCTTTTCGGTTACAGAATATGACATGGAAAAGAATGGTGGTGAAACCGATATCTGGATGATTCAGACCAACGGAAACCAGCTCCGGCGCATGACCACCGCTTCAGGTTACGACGGCAATCCAAAATGGAGACCTGATGGCAGCGCCCTGACTTTTCTTTCCGCCCGTAACGGTTCCAATCAGATTTACGAGTTGCCGATGCAGGGGGGAGAAGCGCGTCAATTGACCCATTTCCCTGTCGATGTTGATGATTTTTCCTGGTCATCCACCGGTGAACGCATTATCTTTACCGCGACGATATTTGCAGAGGCTAAAACCCTGCAGGAAAGCGCAGAACGGGACAAAGCAAAAGAACAATCCAAAGTCAAAGCCAAAGTTATTGACAATCTTCTTTTCCGGCACTGGAATCATTGGCGGAATGGCAAGCGCTCTCAGGTATTTATATGCAATGCGAAAGGTGAAAACGTTGAAAAAATCACCAGCGGCAGTTATGACAGTCCGCCGATAAGTCTGGGCGGATCACCGGATTTTACCTTTTCTCCGCAAGGGAATGAAATTGCATTTGTCTGCAATCGCGATTCAATGGTGGCAACATCCACCAATAATGATATTTTTCTCTATAATGTAATGAGTGGAGAAGAACAAAATCTGACGGCAAACAATCCGGCTGTGGATAACAATCCGGTCTATTCTCCGGATGGACGTTTTCTGGCATACAGAAGCATGGAACGCGCCGGATTCGAGGCGGATCAATATGAAATAGTTCTTTTAAATCGAAAAAACG
>CAZSOP010000386.1:0-1020 GCA_964608385.1 uncultured Cytophagia bacterium | reverse complement strand
CGACAAGAAAATTCTCACCAATGATTTTGACCGCTCTCCCCTTGATATTGTGTGGTCACCGGATAGTAAATATATCTTTTTCAGCGCTTATCATCATGGTAGGCGTGCCGTCTACAGGTTAACTTTGGAGTCTGAAGATATCGAAGAGCTCCTTGCGACACACTATAACCGTGCATTTCTTGTCGATCCTGATGGTAAAAAACTTTATCTCAAACAACAAGCGGTAAACAGACCCGAAGAGATCTTTACCTACGACATTGAAACCAAAAAGCTTGAACAGCTTTCTTTCCTCAATCAGGATCTTGTGGATCATCTCGATCTTAATCCGGTTGAGGCGTTTTGGTTTACCAGCTTTGATGGTAAAAAAGCGCACGGCTTGATGGTCAAGCCACCTGATTTTTCGAGCGATAAAACGTACCCATTGATCTATCTCATTCACGGCGGACCCCAGGGAATGTGGAGTGATCAGTTTCATTATCGTTGGAACAGCTCCATGTTTGCCGCCCCGGGTTATGTCGTCGTTATGGTCAATTTTCGCGGCTCCAAGGGATATGGTCAGGAATGGTGTGACGCGGTCAGCAAAAATTGGGGAGACGGACCATACAAGGATCTCATGTCCGGATTGGATTACGTCCTCAACACCTATGAGTTTATCCATAAAAAGAAGGTTGTTGCGGCAGGGGCCAGCTATGGCGGTTTTATGATCAACTGGATAGCGACCCATACCGATCGTTTTAAAGCGCTGGTCAGCCATGCCGGCGTATTCGATCAGCGCAGCATGTATGGCGCCACGGAAGAACTATGGTTCCCGGAGTGGGAATTTAATGGAACGCCTTATCTTGCTCCCGAGTTATATAAAAAGTGGTCACCATCGTTTTTTGTGTCGAATTTTAAAGAGTATAAAACCCCGACTTTGGTTATACACGGGCAGCACGATTATCGCGTACCGGTAACACAGGGGTTTCAAATGTTCACGGCTTTACAGCGGATGGGCGTGCCGTCACGCTTGATTTATTTTCC
>CAZSOP010000385.1:0-4419 GCA_964608385.1 uncultured Cytophagia bacterium | reverse complement strand
GCGTTTTTTGGCGTTTTCTCAGCGGTTAAAAAAGTACTCATTATTCGGAAGAACCGCTTTTAACATGAAATATCTGACAGGTATTGTCCTTACTATATGGTACAAACATTGCAAAACGAATAATTCAATAATATTTCAAATCTATTTCTTCAGAAAAAAAGACAAAATTTGAGAATAACACGACATATTTTCACTCAATGGAGAATTCAATGTTGACTATACGGCCACCACGTTCCGAGCAAGAATATCTTAAAGTATGCAAGTTTGTTGAAACAGTCTATCGTGTTCAAGGTTATTGTGTTTATTTGGAAAACAAGCAATTTAATCATGCTATTCTCTTAGCAGAAGACAAGGGTGAAATCGTGGGTTCAATAGGGGTTCAGATTGCATTAAAACAAAAATTGTTGGTTGAACATTATTTTGGCTTTAATAGCAGCGATATCTATCCGGGATGTGAACGTGCACAAATCGCGGAAATTTGTAAATTAGCAAGCATCTACAAATACGATTTTGTAGTGGTCAAAGCACTCATCATTGCTTTAGCAGCCATTTTACAAGACGAGATCAAACTCGTTTATGCCTGCATAAAACCCACGTTGCTGAGAGTCATTAAACAATATTTTCATATTCCAGTTTACCCTTTGAATTTAAACATGATAGAGGAAAATATCGAAGAGATTTATGCAGGATATTTTTTCCAGCAGCCACGTCCTCAGACCGTGGCTTTTTTTACTCAGGATGCAGGCAATTTACCCCGCTTTGAAAAAGAGTTGTCCGGAAAGATCCGATTCGATCTGGAAGGTTTCAATTTTACCAATGTCAATATGTCAAGACATCTGATAAAAGACTTTTGAATAAAAACATGGGCATTTTGATAAATTGATATTCTTAACAGGAGCCAAATTGAACGCAAAACTCAAACATTCTTCGCAAAAACGATATCGGATGCGAACTCGTCGACCGATAGTCATCAATAATAGTTTGTGTCATGGAATATGCAATTACAACTGTCAATTGTGCAGTGTTAACAAACCTACTTATAATGGTCAAAAAGCGTTTCAACATTTATCCATTACCCAAAGAATAATAGAACTGGCCCAAGCAGCTGCTTCAGATGGAATATCTATTGGCGGAATCCATCAGTCGGGTGCGGGTGAACCAACATTGCATCCACAATTTCGCGATTGTATGACATTGTTTGGAGATATGGTTGGGCGGTGGTCAGCCAAAATACCGGTACCCGAAATAGCTGTTGTCACCAACGGATCAAATCTGATGGATAATGATGTTATGGCTGCATTGGTAGAAAATCCAGTCACAGTGTATATATCTTTTCCCTCAGCTGTTCCGAAATCCTATGGGAGGTTAATGCTAGACAATCAATCAAGAGGCAAAGAGATGTTAACCAGGGTAACGGCGGGTATTTCTGCACTGATGCATAATAAATCACAAAATTCAATATATTTTAATATTTCTCCGCCGGATCGTGATATTATTCGTTGTGATTTTGAACGAACAATAGACTTGCTCACAAAGTTAGCAAAAAACGCTGGACATGAAACCATTCAGTTGGTAATGTTTACCGCAACCTCAAACCGGGGTGGACGTGTAAAAAACAAAATCCGGGGTATTGACAGTTATAAAGATATCATTTCAAAATTTAACGGTGAAAAAGTTAATCATGTCAAAGTTCTTATGACAACAGAACTCGAACGATTTTTCCCCAGCTTAAACCATCTTTTTGATTTTATCGTCAGCTTTGACTATCCTTGTTTGTGGAACGGAAATTTGTTGATTGCTGCAGATGGCAGCTCTATCTGCTGCAATGATCAGGTCGGGCAGTATTCTTTTGGTCATGTAATGGAAACGGATATTCAGGGATTAATGAGCCTGAAAGAACGCCATTCTCAAAGCAAAATATGCGCAGCTTGTGATGCTGCGCCACAAAAATTGTACGGTTCCCCAGCTGCTATATTATTCAACTTTGCTTCAAGAACAAGAATACAATTAGCTCGATTGGGTTCAGTGTATGGGAAGAGCTGACAACCCTAGCAGATCGGATATAAAACTCGGTGTGTCTCACACTGGCGAGAGAAGGTGTTTGAGTTGTTGCTAAAAGAGGAAAAGATATCACCGGCAGTTGTCGAGTCGATGCGTCAGTGGAAGCACTCAGGATTTAGCGTCGACAATTCGGTGTACATAAAAACGGATGACCAGGCAGCCTTGCAACGCTTGACCGAGTATATCGTTCGCTGTCCCTTTTCTTTGGCGAGAATGATCAAGCTGACAGATGATGGCAAAGTAATCTATCGCACCAGCAAAACGAAATGTCTGCGATTTCCTGAACAAGGTAATGAGCAGCTCAAGGCGGGCACGTCGCGTAATTTTCAGGTATTTGAGCCCTTTCAATTTCTGGCCGATGTTACGCAGCATATTTCGGAAAAAGGACAGCATCAGATTTCATATTTTGGTTTTTATTCCAATAAGCAGCGCGGCATGCGAAAAAAAAACAGGGATAGAGATATTGAAAAAAACAGGCCTGTTGGTTCTGACCACGAGGAAGATGCCGCAGATAGCGAGTTTTCAAGAAAGCGCCGCATGACCTGGGCAATTTTGATAAAGAGTGTATATGAGGTCGATCCCCTGGAGTGCCCGAATTGCGGGGGCAAAATGAAGATTATCAGTTTTATTGAAAAATGTCAGCCGACTGTAATAGAAAAAATTTTGCGTCACTGTGGAATGTGGCAAGAGAACAAGCAGCGACCACCACTAAAAGAGCCCGCCGGGTTGCCGGCTACCATGATCAAAGAACCCTCTCTGGATTATGAATTCATTGATCGCGTTTGTATTTAATGATTCTCGCCTTATTTCCTGCCTGATTTTCAGGCTGCGCAATGTCATAAAACAACGCCATTGGATAATTACATTCTTTTTTGTATTATTACTTTGTTTTTGTTTCTTAAAGAACGACATTTGTAAATAAAAGTGTAAAAAAAGTTCCAGTTAATGCTGTTTGATACTTATTTCCCTGGAAAGGAGGCTCATTCAGGCATATTTCCCCCTTCTTGTCGTCATACGGGAAAAATCAAAATCCCTATCAGTTATATCACCTTTCTACTGAGTGATATGACGATCCTGCGGCATCGGAGGGGTATTCCTTTTTTCATAATTCAAGTAATATCAACACATCCAATTATTCAAAGCCCTGGCATGAAAATTGCAATTTCCTTATCTGGATATCCTGTCCATGCTAAGCCTGTTGTTTTCAAGAAGGTTAGTCTGAAATTCTCTGGAGACAGGGCCAGCAAGTATTATTTCTTTATGACATCCTGTCACCGTATGGTTACAGGACAAGGGACAGATACAAAGGGTTTGTTTTTATCGATTTGGAAAAGGGAAAATCTGAAAAAAAAAAAGGAGCTCCTGATGAAAACATTGAACATTGTGATGTCTATGCTCTTGCTCATGACAGCAGGTGTATGGGCTCAGCTGACGGTCAAGAACAATTCCGGAGACGTATTGATGAGAGTCGACCAGACCTCCGGTGATGCTGTCGTAACGCTCGGATCGTCCGGCGTTCCGGGCCATTTGATCACCGAAACCATCACCATAACAGACGGTGCCGGTGCGGGAAAAGTGCTGACCTCGGATACCGACGGCAATGCCAGCTGGGGATCTGTATCGATAACCGAAAGCGACCCGCAATGGTCGGCAAATGACAACGACCACACAATCGGTAATGAATTTCCTCTTGGGGGAAACGCAATCACCATCAGTGCAGATCGTACCGTCAACCACGCAAATACATCCAGCCAGTCGTCCGTCAATAACAGCGGACGAATGGTGATCCAGGATATCAGCGTGGATGGGTATGGACATATCACCGGTATAAACTCCACAACCCTGGCGGACAATACCGAAGACAACCAACCGCTCAGCGAGGTATTGACGGATGGTAACGATGCGGGAGGTCGCAATGCAATGAATTTCGGTCGCATCGCTGTGGGAACATCCAGTCTCGACTCGAGAATAAGGGTGGACGGTTCTGTCACCTCGACCTTGCCTGTTTTTGGTGATTATAACACTGGTGTTTATGCCACAGATTATAATTCCAGCGATAATGAAAACCAGGTGGTGATCGAGGGCATTGGAACGGTACAGTCCAGTGACAATAACAAAGCCCACCTGGGTGTGCAGGGTATGCTTTTGGGCGGAACGAACAACGATGTCTGGATCGCCTCGGCCAGTCTGGGTTATCACAATACGAATTACGGGAATACTGTTGCGGCTATCAGCGCCAATGTCCGGGAGGTCGATGGGTATGTGCCGTCGGCTGATCTGCAGACAGCTGTTTTTTCCGGCGAAAATACAAACACGGGAAGCAGCCATTATGGATTAAAAGTGGAAGCCGAAAAGCAC
>CAZSOP010000384.1:0-4433 GCA_964608385.1 uncultured Cytophagia bacterium | reverse complement strand
ATAATATTTCTGGCTTTGATCATCGTTTTGGCAAATCTTGGCTATGATATCCTTTCCATACTGGCTGGTCTGGGCATAGGGGGTTTGGCCATTGCTCTGGCAGCACAAGATGCGGTCAAAAATATTATTGGTGGATTAACCATTTTTTGGGATAAACCCTTTCAATTGAATGACTGGATTGAGGTTTCCGGGAAATCCGGCTCCGTTTTGGAAGTTGGGTTGCGCAGCACCCGTATCAAAACGGTCGGTGGTACTCATCTGGTGATTCCCAACAGCACGGTTGTCGACACGATGGTGGAAAATTATTCTCCGCGCACGAGGAGACGTCAGGTTGTCAATATCGGTTTGGTTTATTCGATTACAGCCGATGAAATGGAAAAAGCGTTTGAGATTATTAAAAACACGATCAAATCCGTTGACGGCACAGATCCCGATGACATCATGATTCGTTTTACCAATTTCGGCGCCTATTCACTGGATCTTGAAGTTGTCTACTGGATCCTGGATAACGATAACTGGAAAATGATTATTCATCAGGTCAATATGGCAATCAAGCGCAATCTCGATGCCGCCGGCGTTGAAATAGCGTTTCCGACCGAAACCCATTATGTGATCAACCAAAAGGGCTAGATAACCTGATCAGAATGGTTTTGATGGTTTGGATTTTACGACGGCGTTCGGACGCAGAGGAAATGAATCCCATTGGCCAGGGATTGACCGCGGTCATTATTTTATCCATTTCCTGACTTGGCACCCTAACCGTATATGGTCTCTATGCATAAAGCCAATAACCATGAATCGATTGCAAAATATCGCTTCCGATATAATGTTTTCGCGCCGGTTCCCACCGATATCCGCAAAAATTTACGTCCGGATCGACTTTTACAACAAAATTGGTCTTGATTCTTAATTTTTCTTTCAATAAATTGCCGGTTATGGACAACCTTTTTCCGAACCAGCATCAAAATCTGTTAAAATCGACAAGAGGACGTGCGATGAACGAAGAATACAATCATGAGCATATCGAATCCAGATGGCAAAAAACATGGCAGGAAACCGAACTATACAAAGTGGATATGCAAAAAGCCGAAAACAAGCTTTACTGTCTGGTGATGTTTATTTATCCTTCCGGAGACAAGCTGCATATCGGTCATTGGTATAACTATGGTCCAACCGACAGCTGGGCCCGTTTCAAAAAAATGCAGGGATATGATGTTTTTGAGCCCATGGGATATGATGCATTCGGCTTACCGGCGGAAAATTATGCTATCAAACAGGGCGTTCATCCCAAAAAAAGCACAGAGGATAACATTCACTATATTCGCCGTCAGCTCAAGGCGATAGGGGCCATGTACGACTGGAGCAAAGAGATCAACACGAGTGCACCCGAATATTATCGCTGGACGCAGTGGATGTTTTTACAGTTATATAAAAAAGGACTGGCTTACAGGCGTAAAGCGCCGGTAAACTGGTGTTCTTCCTGTGCCACGGTCCTGGCCAATGAGCAGGTTGTTGATGGTGAATGCGAGCGCTGCGGTACCGACGTAATGACCAAAGACCTGGAACAGTGGTTCTTTAAAATAACGGATTATGCCGAGCGTTTACTGGAAGGGCACGATCGTATAGATTGGCCGGAAAAGACCATTCACATGCAGAAAAACTGGATCAACAAAAGCGTTGGCGCTACGGTTATTTTTAATCTGCAAAATCGCAATGAAACCATATCTGTTTTTACCACCAGACCGGACACGCTGTGGGGAGTGACTTATATGGTGCTGGCCCCGGAACACCCGCTGGTGGAAGAGCTGACCACGGAGGAGCATCTTCAAGATGTAGAGGAATACGCCGCTCAGGCCAGACGTACAAAGGAAATCGATCGTTTATCGACCGAGCGGGAAAAAACCGGTGTTTTTACCGGCAGTTATTGTGTCAATCCCGTTAACAATGAAATCGTTCCGATCTGGGTGGCCGATTATGTTTTAATGACCTATGGTACCGGTGCGGTGATGGCTGTTCCGGGGCACGATCAACGCGATTTCGAGTTTGCGACGAAATATGGACTGCAGATCAGACAGGTGATTGCCAGGGACGAGTTACTGCAGGAAGAAGAGCTGGAGGAGGCCTATGAGGCACCCGGCTATATGATCAAATCGGATCAATTTAACGGGTTACCATCGCATGAGAAGGGCATACCGGCGGTTTTTGGCTATTTGAAGGAAAAGGGATGGGGCGATAAAAAAGTCAATTATCGTTTGCGCGACTGGCTGATTTCGCGCCAGCGTTATTGGGGCGCACCGATTCCCGTGGTCTTTTGTGAAAAATGCGGCGAGGTGGCGATTCCTGAAGAGGAGCTTCCGGTATTATTGCCTGACGAGGTCGAATTCACCGGCAAGGGAAAATCACCGCTGGGCACGAATTCCGATTTTGTCAATACCACCTGTCCAAAATGTCAGGGAGCGGCCAGGCGGGAAGTCGATACCATGGATACGTTTGTTTGTTCATCCTGGTATTTTCTCCGTTTTCCCAATCCGCATCTCGACGACAAGCCATTTGACAGGGAATTAATCGACAAGTGGCTTCCTGTGGATCAGTATGTCGGTGGTGCTGAACATGCCAATATGCATCTCTTGTATGCCCGGTTTTTAACCAAAGCGCTTTATGATATGGGTCATATCGATTTTGACGAGCCATTTACGCGGCTTGTACATCAGGGTATTATTACCAATTCAGGAGCCAAAATGTCAAAATCGCGTGGCAATGTCGTCAATCCCGATGCTTATGTACAGGAATACGGTTCTGATACCTTTCGCATGTATATGATGTTTATGGGATCATATGAGGAAGGCGGTGACTGGAGCGACGAAGGCATTGTTGGTATAAATCGGTTTCTCAAGCGGGTATGGCGTCTCATCTACCAGATGCTCACAAAGCCGCCTCAGGGCAATGAAACGGAGAAATTTAGAACCGTTCTGCGCCAGATGCACTATTCGATCAAATACATGACCATTGATCTGGAACGGTTTCATTTTAATACATCGATCAGCCGCATTATGGAGCTGGTCAATGAAATGTACAGTTATATTCTAAACGTCGGACCCGCAGAGCAGAACAAACAGCTGTTAACCGTTGTGGGACAAAACCTGGTTAAAATGCTGGCACCGTTTTCGCCGCACCTGGCTGAAGAGTTGTGGGAGGCTCTTGGACAGTCTTATAGCATATTTAATACGGATTGGCCACAGCACGACGAGGCGATGCTGGTAACGGATCAAATCAATTTAGGCGTACAGATCAACGGCAAGATTCGTTCTCAGCTCGAAGTAGATCGCGATGCTGACGATCGTGATATTATTTCACAGGCGCTCGAGCTGGAAAAGATTAAAAAGCATATAAAAGGCAAAACGATCGTTAAATCCTTTGTCGTGCCACAAAAGCTGGTGATACTGGTTGTAAAATAGTCTCTAGCCGATATTGGTTCTGATTGTAATCATATTGGGCGTTTATTTATCCGGGAGGGAGAAGTCATTCTTTCTTTTTTATTGTCAAATCTTCAACTTGACATAACTAACATTATGCACAATTGCCCAGGGGTAACAATAGACGCTATTTTAATAATGATTGTTGCTTTTGGAATGGTTTTTATACCCTTATAACGCTTCAAGCTCCTGACGAGCCTGCTCTTTGAGCGGTGAGTTTGATTTGTTCCAGATGATCTCTTCAAAATGCTGACGCGCACTGTCCGTCTGTCCCTGCGATTTTAGCAATAACGCGTAATGAAAACGGGCATTGAGATTGTTGGGATTGGTGTGAATCGCTTCCTTTAAAAATCCCATCGCTTCCGTGATATTGCCCAACTCGTAATGATTCTTGCCGAGCAAGGTCAGCGTGATGCTGTCTTCTTTACCCAGCTCATAAGCCTTTTGCGCCGTTCTGATGACCTCCTTGTGGTCCTGTGCTGCATCATGAATAATTGCAGCCTGTTTATAAAATGAAGCTTTACTGGGTTGAAGTTTTAAAGCCGTATTTACCGATTTAAGCGATTCCGACAGTTGTCCCAAATGCAATTGACAGGACGCCAGGGAAATCCATACATCCGCATCGTTCTGATGAGTTTTGAGATAGTTTTTATAATGGCTCACCGCCTTGTCGTAATTTCCCTTGATAAAGGCCTGATAACCCGTATGGTAGAACTCTTCAGTATCCTGATCGTCAGAAGACTGGTTGTCGGGCTGATTGTCGTCGGTAGCTTCATCCGTTTTTATCGATCGCTTTGCCAGGTTTCCCAGTTTGCCGTCGGGATCGAGCTTGACCACAACCTTAAAGCAGCGATTGGCGTTTTCATGGTCTCCCCGGGCCAGGTATATTTTACCCAGACCGAAATAAGCCTTGATTTCCTTTGGTGAAAACGAAATACTTCTTTCAAAAGCTGAAACCGC
>CAZSOP010000383.1:0-4434 GCA_964608385.1 uncultured Cytophagia bacterium | reverse complement strand
GGCCACGCCTTCGGCAGTAAACGTGCCGGTGATATCGATACTGTCGTTGGCTGTGGCGCGTCCCACCGCATAGCTGATCGTGGCGAACGGCTCGCTCTCGCTGCCATCGCGTGTGGCATCATCCACGCCGGTGGCATCGTTGACATACAAAAGCGATCCCACGGCAATGACCGTGACATCGAACTGATCGCTCGCTTGCACGCCGTGTTCGTCCGTAACGGTAACCGTGATGTTGGCGGTGCCGCTCTCGTCGGTGGCCGGTGTCAGCTCGATGCTGCGATCCGTGCCGCTGCCGGCGAGAGTGATGTTGCCATCCGGGATGAGCGTCTGATTGTCGGAGGTGGCTGTGAGCGTGAGTAAAGACGGGTCGGTCTCGGCATCGTCTATATTAAAGGAAAGCGGACCGATCACGGCATTGACATAGCCGTTCTGGTCGGCAATATCGCTGATCTCGGGCGGGGTATTGGTATAAAACCCGGTTTCAGGGATGCCGGACATGTCGCTGCTAAAATCGGTCACGGCCATGAGGCCGGGATTGGTTTCTTCCATAAAACAGACACCGGAATTATATCCACCCGAAGAGACATGCACGGCGTGTACCGTATCGATAAAGGTCATGTTCAAATCATAAAACGCCACCAGTGTGGTACGCCAGTCGCTGAGTACGATTTTATCGCCAGAGATATCGACACCCAAAATATCTCTCATACTGGAATTTTCAAGGCCCAGGCTCTCGGTACTGTCGATATTGACCATCCGCCAGCTGTTGGGGGTCCACCAGGTGCCGGTACGGGCCAGCATGATTTCATACAGATGGTTGTCGTCATAAGCTGCCGTGACCAGAGCATGAATCGAATCGTCGGTCATAGAGATCACCGCAATGTCGATAATAGAATCGATAGTATAACCATTGGCACAATCATTACTGCCGACCTCGCCATCCATTTCCCAGGCATTGACGATAAACCCGTCGGTGGTGATTTCGATGATATTGTCATCGGCATAAGACAGATCGCCGTTATAATCGGGCAGGAGCAAATTGCCATTCGGCATGATATCGATACCGGTGCGGTTGTCGAGCTGCCAGGGCCAGGACTTGTTGCTATCTGACGGCGCAAAGCTGTTATAGACCGTACCTGTACTGTCGGTCAGATAAATGGTATCGTTATGTTGACTGGATTGAGATTCATGGGCATACCAAAATTTCTGCAAACCCTTGTCATAATCCAGTCCGAGCGTGCTATGACTCCAGACATTGGGCCATGATTTCACCGTGTCCCCTGCGGCATCGATGGTGACGGGTCGGCGCCGTGACAGGATCCTGGCATCCTGCGCATCTTTGGATTGGGTGAATGAAGCACTTTTTTTTGTGGTGTCGGTTTCGGCTGGAAATCCCTGCGAGATCAACAGCAACGAAACGATCAAACCAGTACAAATCGATAGCATTTTCACTTTCATCGGCAAGACTCTCCTCGTTAATCAATGATTCGATAGTGTGATTCTGGATTCTCGATTCTCGATTCTGGATGCTAGATGGTGGGTGCTCATTTAGTCGGCTCTGCTGACATTGGATATGCGCAAAATCATCAGCGAGATGCGGTTCATCTTTTCCCATGCCCCATATTCGATACTTGATGGCCTGGCCGTCATCCCTGCGGACGCAGGAATGACGTTCGGTCATTATTCTGCAACAGTCTGTTTCGAAGGAATGACGATAAGGAACGATTCTGCAACGTCCTACCCTACCCTACCCTACCCTACCCTACCCCTCACTCCATGCCCCCCATACTCCCAAATCCTTGACAATTGCGGATGAAAAATGGTCTCTGTAAAATATACAAATTAATAGTTGTTCATCAATAGTTTTTTTCAGGGTCTATTATAACGTTTTGAGTGGGTAATCAAATTCAAGATCACCCGCACTGATTCTTTTCCAAAATAGATTTTTGCAACTAAAAAATGATAACCACGGAGCTCACAGAGAACCACAGAGGAAAAAGTGAGAAAGATAAAGGGTATGGATGGTTTGAAACTGTAAAAGTCATTCTCCAAGAGTATCTTGTTAAGCCTTTGAAAACAGCACAATCTATACTCTGAATCTTGAATGGTTTTAATGTTGCGAGTTAGATTTTAGTCTTTGAAACTTGTCTTTCTCTGCGATCCGCTGCGCCCTCTGGTCGGACGGGATGCACCGTCTGAGGAAAAAACTTTTCATCAAAAGTGGCACCGCAATTCTCACGGCGTCAACACAATCGCCCCATCCAGCAAGAGATAGACCCCGGCAGCGATCATGGCACCGATGACCGGACCCGCGATGGGAACCCAGCTATAGGACCAGTCGCTGTGGCGTTTGTGGCGCATGGGCAGGAGCGCATGCATGATGCGCGGCGCCAGGTCGCGGGCCGGATTGATGGCATAACCGGTGGCGCCGCCCAGCGACAATCCGATGGAAAAGACCACCAGCGCCACGGGCAGGGCGTCGAGGGCACCGAGTCCGACCGCAGGAGCGGCCAGATAGAGCACGGCAAAGACCAGCACAAAGGTGCCGATGACTTCGGCGATAAAGCTGTAGGGCAAATTGCGGATGCCGGGACTGGTACAAAAGGTGGCGCGGATCGCCTCACTGTCTTCGGTCACCTGGTAATAGGGCCGGTAGTGCAGCCACACCAGGGTCATGCCCGTGGCTGCGCCCAGCATCTGGGCCAGGATATAGCCCGGCACCTGGACCCAGCTAAACTTGCCGGCCAGAGCGAGTCCGATGGACACCGCCGGATTGATATGTGCGCCGCTGAATTGCGAGATGGTAAACACGCCGATAAACACGGCCAGGCCCCAGCCAGCTGTGATGACGATCCAGCCGCCGTTGTGTCCCTTGGTCTGATTCAACACCACATTGGCCACCACGCCATTGCCTAACAGAATCAATAAACCGGTTCCGATAAACTCTGCGATAAAGGGGGTCATGGGAATCTCCTCCGTGGATGAGCTTTTGATGAATTGAGAATTGAGAATTGAAAATTGAGAATTTTGAATGTTGCTGGATACTGGATGCTGGATATTTGATATTGGATGCATGATGCTGGATGCTGGATGCTGGATGCTGGATGCTGGAACCAGACATTCATGACTTTGTAGCGACTGTCTAGCCAGGCTGTCATCCTGCTCCAATCTGTAAATTTTGGACAATTGAATTCTGATCTATATTTATGCACACACTCTAGCCCCAACCTGTGTATACCGAGAATAAATTACATCAAATTTGATTTGGCGTGATACAAACGCAATTGAGGAATACGGCCAAAATGTTTTTTATCCAACGTAGCTAAAGAAAGATTATGAACAAGAGCAGTAGATGAGATAAACAAATCTCTGAATTCTATTAACTGATTCTTTTTGCGTAATTGTTGGTAGAGTTCAGATGCCTTTTTTGCAATTTCCGTATCAAAGGGGAAAATATGTATATTATTGAACATCGTGCGGACAAAATCGAGATCTTGCTCTTTTGCCCCGGCATAAACTTCAAAAAAACAGACGGCAGATGAAGAGATCACAAACTGGTTGGAAAGATGATAAAGCAGTGCTTTTTGTTTATTTTTCTTTCGGAAATAATCAATGAAAATGGAGGTATCAGCTAAAATCCATTGATCGTCCAATGATTGTATCCTTTTTTTATAAGAGCTTGAAATTTTGATATTTCCTGTCTAGTCCATGTCGGACCTGCTAATAACAAATCAGACAAGTTCTGATTTGCCGAATGATTATTGATGGGTCGGATAATGACCTCAACCTCTTTATCTTTGAACGATTCGGGCAAATCAATTAACAGAGTATGATCAGTCACTTTATGTATTTTTCGTATTGAATTCATAATTGAACCTGGATATAGTATCTGATTCCTCACGCGAAGCAATTCTAGGCCTAATAACTAGAATATAATCTTTAAATCATGAAAGTCAATACAAGAATTTGGAGGGGTATAGGGCATGAGGAATAAATCATCCCGTCTGACCTCTCCAACCCGAATCCCGTTCCCACGTTCATGTGCATATTCCGGTGAAATAGCGTTCGAATGTTTATTGAAATGCAGTCCGAAATTTCGTGAATTTTCCGCCCTACCTTCCCTGGCGACACTGGGTGTCTTTTGGCAGAATCATTTGCTATAGATATCGAGTCGCTGAAGGAACCAGGATACTGTTGCACACCGGCAAAGAGCAGCGAGAACAAATTCGATTCGTTTTTTTGCTCTGATACGTCGACTTGGAACTCTACACTCTGTATCTGCGCTGACAGTGGCAGCCTTGGTTTGGTATCAGTGGACACTTTACCGGAATATGCATCAAAAAAAAGAAATTCTAATTGTCGTTGGCAGGAAAAAACAGTTTACATTTTTTAACCACTTTTTGAAAAAGGGTTGGATACAATGCTCTTTTTAAC
>CAZSOP010000382.1:0-4450 GCA_964608385.1 uncultured Cytophagia bacterium | reverse complement strand
GGATCCGTTCAGCCGCACCCGCCTCGAAGACGTCGATGGCGACGGCAATGCCAATGAGCGCCCGCAAAGCTGGAAAGCTCCGGGATATTTCGTCATGGATTTTCACGGCACCTATGATTTGCCTTTTGATTTTAAAGGGGTTCAGGTACAACTTTTTGCCCATGTGTTCAACCTGCTGGACGCCACTTATATTCAAGATGCCGTAGACAATAGTAAATATAATGCCTGGGATCATGATCACGATATCGACGATGCTGAAGTGTTTTTCGGACTGCCAAGAACATTTAATGTTGGTCTGAGTGTTGCCTATTAATCTGTGCTCTTTTCTCCTCACTCCTCCCAAGCCCTCATCTTAGATGGGGGCTTTTTTATTTTGGTAAAACCCGACAGATGAATGGATTGATTTGACGAATCCTGAACAGGAAATAAGAAAGCGATATCCTTGTAAAAAAAGTTTGCATTTTCCTGACATTCTGAATATTTTTATATATAAAACGTTTGTGATAAGGGGACCAGGTCATCTGCAAGCTCCGCCCGCCTTGCAACCGGTATGTTCTTTGAACAGCTCAAAATCAATCTTGATGGTCCGGTGCTGCGACAATCCATCCCCGGGCCGCCAGCTGTTCGGTGAGAAAGACAGCGGCAATACCACCGCCGCCGAATCCGTGTGAGTAGAGCAAAAAGGGCCAGGGTCTATTGATGTTGAGCGGTGGAGCGTTAACAACCACTTTGCCGGTTGTGGGGCCGACATAGTGATATGATGATGGCGGTTCTGCCGTCGGATACCACACCGCCATGGTAAGCGTTTGTGCCTGGCCGTTTTTTGGGTAATCGAGATCGATGATCTTGTAACCGACATGGGAAGGGATTTGCTCACTATTAATATCCCCGGCATGGCCGCCGGCAACCGCAATCATTATTATCAGAACGGAGAACATTACAATGTCTGGCCCAAAACTCTGTTTGCCGATCACGATCATCATGGCAATTCCTTTAACAGCTATCGGCGTTCATTTATAATGTGCGGAAAGGCGTATAGGATTCTGCGATTTTACAACCAGCCAAAAGAAATGGCCAGAAAACGGGTTTCCAGGATCAGGAGCAGAGAAATGAATTCGAAGATGAAGAGGGATTTGGCGAGGCCCACTTTTTTAGGTTGCATCATATTTTCCTTATATCATTTCGAATGAAAAGATAATCACCATGCAGGTAAAAACCTATCGGAAGATTCTCTTCATTTTATATACAGCATTTTTCTGCTCAAGCTCGTCCATTGACTGACGAGTTTGTAGATGTAGAGCCCGTTTGCCGCCTTTTCTGCATTAAATTGCTTTTTGTATCGTCCAGGCTTCAGGTTTGCATCGACAAGGGTCGTCACTTCCCGTCCCATAAGGTCATATATTTTCAACTCGATTTTTGATGTAACCGGTACGGTGAATTCGATTACTGTTGTTGAATTAAACGGATTGGGATAATTCTGTTCCAGAACAAAAGCGCCGGGTATATCGGTGTTATCCCGGTTGACAGCGGTTTGTGCGGTTGAGATGCCGGTGGCATAGCGCCATATTTCAAACTCACCCGCCGGATTCAGAACATTGTAATAGATAAAAACCTTTTCGGCGCCGATATAGCTCTCCGGATCGGTTCGAATGATATGAGGTATGCCTGAATCACAGCGTTGCATGAGTCGGCTATTGATATCTGCCTCTATACCGGTTACCCAAACTTCAGCATCGACATATTGACTCGATGTTGCCGCTTCCCTGCAGACAAAGCTGATATAGGATTTGCCGGCAACAACAAAGGGTTCGGGCGAACCGATGTATTTATAATCAGAAGCAGGTGGCGTGGTGATGGTGGCGATTTTTTGCCAAAATGCGGCGCCCTGGTCCCGGTAAATCGCAATCACCGTATCGCTCAATACCGCCAGAACCAGCAACTCGCCGTATTCCGGTGCGATCCAGCCATAGCTGTAGCTTTTGGGATCGGAATCACTGGTTATGACTTTTTCCGTCATTTCTTCAGTATTATACAAAACCAGTTGACCGGCGTCCTTGCCGGTTTGTTTGACATAAAAAAAACTGGTGGTCGAATCTATCCACCGGGTTCCGGTATCGATGCTGTCGACAACGATTTCTATTTCCGGGTGATCTTCATCGAGCCAGCAGGCCACCCCGGTTTTGAGAAACGCACCTCTGGCAAAGAGCAGTTTTATGCTGTTGTCGCTCAGGTTTTTTGAGGCCAGAGTAGAGAGCTTTGGCAGGAGACCGGTGGTCAGGGCGGTTCGCGTAACATCGGATCCATTTACATCAGCGCGCCATATTTGCGGTGTGCCGCCGTTATCTTTGGTGTAAAAAATCGACCATCCCTGTGAATCGATGCCGAATTCCGGGCCGTTGAACGAATGAATAAGCGGCGTCGCTCCGATATCGATGAGCAAATCCTTGCCGGTGGCAGAAGCAAATTCTCCCGAGTACGGATCGATATCGCTCAAATAGACGCTACCGCCGCTGCTCTGAAAGGCCATTTTATCATCTATGCTTAGCAGTTCAGGATCGATATAGCTCACTCCCTCAGGTGAAATTCTGAGTGCATATGGGTCACTGGTGGTTGTCTTGCCTAAAAGATATTGCCACACCGGCAAAAGCAGAGGCGCATTTGTGTCCCGGTCGATTGGTGTGCCCCAGTCAACGCAGGTCGCATTGTGAAAGTTGGTCTGGGTCATGACGGTATCTATAGGAATACTTGTAATCAGTGAATGTGTATCGAGGTATGGATAGGTTGTGGTATCGATATTAACAATCGGGCCGAATTGGAGCATATTGAAATCCGACCAGGTGACCGGTATTTTTTCATAGATCGATGCATCTCCGGTGTGAATAAATCCGAAATAGGCATTGTCCGCTGTTGGCCCGCTTTGACGAATCCATTCAGCTGTTTTACCCGGCTGCGCCCAGTCGGTCCATGACATCATAATCACCCGATCGACCTGAAAAAGTTTCGAAGCAAATGCGGCATGCCCCGCTCCCTGCGAGTGTCCTGCGGTGACAATTCGGTGCCACTGAACGGTCGAATCGCTGAAAAACTGCTGCCAGTTTTCCTCCGGATAATTCACCTCAAGATATTGCAGCAACTTGAGCAGTCGGTTCACCACCGAATTGGCATATGAAATCTCTATTGATGCATGCTGATCCTCGCCGAACCAGATTTCATATCTGGCGCGGCCGTGACAGGTGCTGTCAAAAGTACGGGGACATATCTTTATATTGATCGATGCCGGATTTTCGTAGCTCAAACCGATGACATGATAGCCCATATTGGCGGCAGTTCGTTGAAACAGGCGGTAATCCCACGGCGTGCCGTTGGTGCCCGGAAAAAAAAGAAGCAATTTATGCCGGCTCGTAACGCTTTTGTTGACATGGGTATAGTGGCTCGCATTGTTGCCGTCAATGCTGCTATCGGTATGAGATGGAAGAACCCGGTGTTGCAGCAGCTGGGCTGAAGCGGGTATGAACGCTGCGATGACCATCAAACCTGTAATTAAAATATTTTTCATCTGTTGACCTTTTCATCTTGTAAAGGAATTCGTGTTTCATATAGGTAATACGATAAAGCAGGCAATTTATTTTATTTTTTTAAGGCCGTTTCCGTTGAACGACGCGGTGTGTGCCGCTTTGTATTTGTCTGTTCAACAACGCCGAATGCATTTTCCGGCCAGATTATGGATTTGCAGGCAAACCATACCAGCGGTGTCGAGTGTAAAGGTTATTTCCGTTACCGGATTGAACGAATTGAGATGATTTTGCAGTCTTTGCAACTCGGGCCGGGTGTAAATGGAACGAGAATATCCCATACCCTTTTTGTTCATCATGTCATACCAGTGTTGCCGGTCGCCATCGCTCCATCTCTGTTGCCGGACCGGGACGATTGCGTATTTACTTGGGGAAGACTGAGCGTTTACCTTTATGACCAGAAAAAGCAAAATGAGTAAGCAAAGGTTTGGTTTCGTTCCAGAGGTATTCATGTCGGTTACCTTTTTTGCCGGTATTAGCCGCACATTATACCAAACATCATTTTGGGAGAGAATTTCCACGTTGATTGCAAAAATGTCCAGACGGAACAATCGGATGCAGGTGGTAACCGTTATCTAGTCCCTCAAGTCCGGTTGTTTTGAGCCATTGCACGGATAAGCGTGGTTACATCATGCGCAGGCAGCCGGTTATGCCGGAACGGAAATGAATATGACGGGATAAACAAGAGCGTCGTAATGAATTCCAAGGCCTATTCATTTCGTCGATACGGGTTGTTATTTTTCCGCCCAGTTTCTCAGTTCGCGTTTTATTTTTTCTTCCACCTTTTTAGCGATTTCATCCCACTCGTTATCCTTTTTATTCTCTTTATCCTCTTCATCGAGCCAGTTTTGGATGCCTTTTTTAACCTTTTCTTCCAC
>CAZSOP010000381.1:0-4487 GCA_964608385.1 uncultured Cytophagia bacterium | reverse complement strand
TAAAAGAGGATTCGATTTGGCTAAAAACCCATTTTTCAAGAATCCGAAAACAAAATTCAAGGATGCGGATAAACTTGACAAAAAAGAGGCGGAAACCCAGATCAATCAACTCGCCGAGGCGATAAATCATCACGATTATTTGTATTATGTCAAAAACAAACCGGCTATCTCTGATCAAAAATATGATCTTTTATATAAAAGATTGGAAGAGCTCGAAGATTATTATCCAAATTTCAGGCCTGCAGACTCGCCGACAAAACGAGTCGGAGCTGAACCTGTGGACAAGCTGAAAAAAGTCGACCATACCCGCCCCATGCTGAGTCTGAATTCTGCTCTCGAAGATGACAAAATTAAAGATTTTATCGACTATGTAAAAAGACACAGCGATAAAAATCATATCGATTATATACTGGAACCCAAGTTTGACGGTTTTTCTGTTGAGGTTGTCTATGAGAAGGGTGAGTTAAAATATGGTTCCACAAGAGGTAATGGTGTAAGCGGAGAAGATATATCCGAAAATCTCAAAACCATCAAAGCCATTCCCCTGAGATTGCGAAAAAAAAATAATCCACCCGCTTTTATTGCCGTTCGCGGTGAGGTTTTGATGCCCAAGGACGGCTTTCAGAATTTAAACAAAGAAAGGATCGAAAACGGAGAGGAACCCTTTGCCAATCCCCGCAATGCCGCCGCCGGTATCATGCGTCAGTTGAATCCACAAAAAGTAGTCGACAAGCCGCTCGATATCTATTTTTATACCATTATGGAAATACAGAATGGTGAAATAAGCAAACACTGGCAGATCTTTAAAAAATTGCCTCAATGGGGATTCCGAACCAATCAGAAAAATAAAAAATGTTCATCTTTTAAAGAAATATCCGAATATCATAAGGAAATTCTGCAAAAACGCGATGATTTGAATTACGACATTGATGGCGTGGTGATCAAGGTCAATGACTATGAGATTAGAGAAGAGCTGGGAGTAAGAGAAAACAGCCCGCGGTGGGCTATTGCCTGGAAATTTCCACCCAAAGAAGAGGTTACCACTCTGGTGGACATTGTCGTACAGGTGGGCAAATCCGGTATGCTTACACCTGTAGCGCTACTGGAACCGGTTGATGTCGGCGGTGTTACGGTAAGCCGGGCTTCATTGCATAACGAAGAGATGGTAAAGGAAAAAGATGTCCGGCCGGGAGACGAGGTCCGAATCAAACGTGCCGGAGATGTCATTCCCGAGGTTGTAGAACGCGTCGGTGACCATCAGCATAAAACCAAAAAATTTTCCATGCCCGATAAATGCCCCTCCTGTGGTACCAAAGTAGAAAAAGAGGGCGCTTATTATTTTTGTCCCGCCGGTCTGCAATGCCGGGCCCAGCTCATCGGCCGATTGGTTCATTATGCTTCCCGCGAAGCGATGAATATAGAAAATCTGGGTGAAAAAATAGCAAGACACCTGGTTAAGAACGAAATGGTTAATGATCTGGCTGATCTCTACCAGTTGTCCAAAAAAGAGCTCAAAAAACTGCCGGGCTTTGCCGAAAAATCCTCGAAACAGCTTTATGAAGATATTCAAAAGTCTAAAAAAGCAAAGTTCGACCGATTTCTTTACGCACTGGGTATCAGACATGTGGGCAGACATATCGCCAGAGTGTTGGCGAACCATTTTGAAAATCTGGATGATTTGCGCCAGGCCGGCCGGCAAGATTTAGAAAAGATCGATGAGGTGGGTAATGAAATTGCCTCCAGTGTTGCCCATTTTTTTCAGGATAAAAAGAATCAAAAAATTCTGGAACGCCTTTTAAAATCCGGTATTGAAATAGAGTCCATAGCGACAAAGAGAAAGAAGACGCTGGAAAGCAAAACATTCGTTTTTACTGGAGAGCTCGAAGACTATACCCGGGACGAAGCCAAAGAAAAAGTAGAGTTACTCGGAGGGCGGGCAACATCCAGCGTCAGCAGCAATACGGATTATGTCGTGGTTGGAGAAAATCCGGGCAGTAAACTTGATGATGCGAAAGAGGAGGGGACTGAAATTATTGATGAAAGCAAATTTAAAAAATTAATACAGTCCTAAAGCTGTCGTTGGTTATGTGCGGTCATTTGGTTTGCGCTGATAGCCCAAAATCTGCAATTTGAATAAACGAAATTGCAAGACCTGTTATGAAATCGAAATTTAAAAATTCAATCTATATTGGGACTTCCGGCTGGAACTATGATCACTGGCAAGGACCTTTTTATCCGCAGGATCTCAAAAAACCCAAATGGCTTGAATACTATCAGGATCGATTTTTAAGCGTTGAAATCAACAATTCATTCTATCAATTGCCGGATAAAAAAACGTTTGCCGACTGGAAGAATAACGTCAGAGAGGATTTTATTTTTTCCGTCAAGGCCACCCGATATATCACACACATGAAAAAACTTAAACAACCCAAAGAAGCTCTGCATAATTTTACCGATAACGTGATATCTCTGGAAGAAAAGTTGGGCCCTCTATTGTTTCAGTTACCGCCGAACTGGAATCGGAATCCACAACGGCTGAAAAATTTTCTTAACCTCTGTCCGGATAATCTCTGGTATACCTTTGAGTTTCGCGATCCGGACTGGTGGCATGATGAAATCTATGATATCTTAAAAGAACACAATGCCGCTTTTTGTATTTTTGAGCTGGGCGATACGAGCTCTCCGATTGAAATCACCTCAGACATTGTCTATATCCGCCTGCATGGGCCGGGCGATCCTTACGAAGGAAAATACAATGACAAAATATTAGACTCCTGGGTTGAAAACATTCAAAAATGGCTTGATCAGGGTAAAGTTGTTTTTCTCTATTTCGACAACGATCAGAACGGATATGCGTCGCAAAATGCTTTGAAAATCCGGGATCTTTTCAAACCGGACAAAAATCGATAAACCGTGTTTTGTTTACACTTATTTGCTTCGCATTGTCCGTGGTCAACGTGTTTATGCATGGAATTATTATGTTATTTATCAAAATTACAATATGTAACAATATCAAACGTATTACATGCAAAAATCGTAAACAATAAAATAATATCGAAAGTTCAGGAGGTCAAACATGTTGAAAAAAGCAAGTGCAATTATCGTTGTTATTCTGATCATTTTTACGTTTGTTTGGATTTGTTGTCCCGTAACCGAGCGTCAGGTTGCTACCGTAGAGAAGGCGATTGTCGTCATACAACCAGCTGAAGGATACAACGTCACCGGGAGCGTTACATTTACCGTTGTTGAAGAAGGAGTAAACATTCGTGCCGACATTCAGGGCCTGACACCGGGTAAACACGGCTTTCACATCCATGAGTTCGGAGATTTGTCAGCAGAAGATTTAACCTCGGCGGGTGGACAGTTTAATCCAATGGAAAAACCTCACGGCCGTCCTCAGGACAAAAACCGTCATGTCGGCGATCTCGGTAATATTGTCGCGGATTCCACCGGTGTCGCGCAATACCTGCGCGTTGATAAAATTATTTCTTTAAATGGTATCTATTCCATCATCGGCAGAGCCGTTATCATCCACAAAAACGAGGATGATTTTGTCTCACAACCGACAGGCAATGCCGGTCCCCGTGTCGCCGGCGGTGTGATCGGTATCGCCAAATATTGATCATGGTCGTCTGCTTTGGCTCATGTATTCTTTCTCCTGGTATTGGTACAAATATTGAAATGGAATGGTTCCGTCTGGAATTTAAGTTCGGATGCGGTTAATGATTTCGATCATGATCCAGACAATGAAATACAAACTCTGAATCAGACGGGATCATCAACGATATCATCTTTACAGATTAGGGACGGCAATTCTGTCACTCTCTACGAAAGCCTTCTACCCAATATTAGGCTTGACAATGAGAATCTTAGCGCTGATTTAATAACTCCTTTAGATTTCAATTTAGGGAAAAGCGGTGTTCAGGCCGTTAACCTCAACTTTGCCGCGCATTCCGGTAGTGGCTATCTCTATGTGTTAAAAGGTAATTATACAAACGAACTGCAATATGGCTGTGCTTCGGCCGGTAATGGTTCTTCAACATCGGCCTATTTCGTCCCTGTATATCACCAAAGCGGCACAACCTATAAAGTTTACGTCAAAGCAACCGGCAATTTATTAGGGAATTTCAGTATTACCGGTATCTTGTATTAAACAAAAAAATATCACAAACAAGAGCATTGACAGTTTTGTAAAGAACGCTTAAACACTCTCAGAGAATGGATAGGCGTCTTTTATAGCGCCTGCAATCATTTCAATGCCCTGCTCGATTTTATCCTCATCGACATGAGAAAATGATATGCGGAAGCGATGATTGTTTTCGCCCTGTGGATCAAAAGCACTGCCGATGACAAATACAGCCCCGCGGTCAATAGTTTTTTCCAAAACGTTTGTGGCATCCATGTGTTCGGGCATGGTCACCCAGATGTAAAAGCCGCCTTTGGGCCGGGTCCAGCGACAGTTTGATGGCATGTGTTGATCCATCGCT
>CAZSOP010000380.1:0-4498 GCA_964608385.1 uncultured Cytophagia bacterium | reverse complement strand
AGGAAGATCAAGAGAAAAAGGGTGGTTTCACCCATTGCTACAGCAAAGCATGTGCCAGCTTTCATAAAAAAGACAAGTATCTATTTATTATAGAATTACCAGTTAAAACCCATGTAAAAACTCTACTTCCCAATTACACATTTGTATTTTTTCGCCGTTGGATTTCAATTTGGTATCCGCGTTCGCAAATTAATATTCGCTTTGAACCCCTTGAAAATGCAGTGTTGCATTTTTCCCTACAATAATGTATGTTAATTGATCAACGATACAATCGGCCATATTATAACATAAACTCATGACAACCAGAAAAACATCGGTTTCACAGAGCAGAAACCTGGCCACGCTGATCGAAATCCAGCAGGCCATGGGACGATCTGCAGAGCTGCGCCAGGCGTTCAAAGCGGCGCTTCAAATTCTATATACCTCTTACCCGATTCAATGCGGCGCAATCTTTTTGACCGACGATAGTGGCGACATGATCAGCATGAATGCCTCTATAGGTCTTGAAAAAGAACGGTCAAAAAGCAAATATAAAATTGGCGAAGGATTGAGCGGCAGAATCGCTGAAACCGGAAAACCGATCGTGGTTCCCCAGGTCAGTAAAGAGCCGATGTTTCTCAATCGTCTCTGTTCATATAATCCGGCAAAAGATGCGGAATTGTCTTATATTGGTGTTCCGATCTCGCTCGATTATAAAAATTACGGCGTATTAACGGCCCTGTTGACTTACAAGCCGGGGAGAAACCTGGAAGAGGCCCTGAACTTTTTTATGCTGGTTGCATCCGCTCTCGTTCAGCCGATCAAATTGCGCGACGCAATCGCCCTCGAAAGGCAACGGCTGATCGATGAAAATGTGATGCTCAAACAAAAATTACAAAACGAATACAGCTTTCATAACATCATCGGCAACAGTCATGAAATGAGAGACGTGTACGACAAGGTCAGTCAGGTCGCACGCTCGGACACCACCGTCATGTTGAGAGGAGAATCCGGAACCGGAAAGGAACTTATTGCCCAGGCGATTCACTACAACTCACTGCGAAGTGAGAGGCCGTTCGTCAGAGTAAACTGCGCCGCCATTCCGGAAACATTGATCGAAGCGGAATTCTTTGGTTACGAAAAGGGGGCGTTTACCGGTGCTGTTGAACGCAAGAAAGGTCGCTTTGAAGTGGCCAATGGCGGGACGATTTTTCTCGATGAAATAGGGGACCTCTCTCCGGCGACCCAGGTCAAACTCCTGCGGGTGTTACAAGAGAGAGAATTTGAACGGGTAGGCGGTACGGAAACCATCAAAGTAAATATCCGCATTATTGCAGCGACAAATCAGGATATCGAACAAATGATCAGCGATAACCGCTTTCGCGAAGACCTCTATTACAGACTGAATGTCTTCTCCATTTATCTGCCGCCTCTGCGGGAGAGAAAAGCGGACATTCTCTTGCTGGCGGATCATTTTATGCTCAAATACGGACGCAAGGAAGCAAAATCCATCAGACGCATTTCCACCCCGGCCATCGATATGTTGATGCGTTATCACTGGCCGGGTAACGTAAGAGAACTTGAAAACTGCATAGAGAGAGCAGTCCTGCTTTGCGAAGACCAGGTCATTCACAGCTACCACCTTCCGCCAACGTTGCAGACGGCCGAAAGCAGCGGAACACTGCCGACGCTCTCGCTGCAAAAAGCAGTGGCGTCATATGAAAAGGAACTCATTCAGGATGCCTTGAAGACGTCCAGAGGCAATCAAGCCAAAACAGCACGCCTCCTCGATACCACCGAGCGTATACTGGGATATAAAATAAAAAAATATGCAATAGATTGTAAACGTTTCAAGACCGCATAAAAATCGAATTCATCTGTTTTCACAACCATAACAGCATAGACTTGCAAAAAATGAAAAAGCCAAAATTGTGGTGGCGGGCAGTCCGGCCGTTTTCGTTTACCGTCAGTGTGATTCCACCCCTTTTGGGTGCGTTGATCGCGGTTCGCGACGATAACGATTTAAACTTCAACTGGATCTATTTCCTCCTGACCATAGCGGGATGTGTGCTTGCGCATGCCGGCAGCAATATGCTCTCCGACTATTATGACTTTAAAAGCAGAGTCGACCGCAAGGGCACATTTGGTTCCAGCGGTGTTCTGGTCGCCGCCCTCATGAAACCGGAACAGCTTTTAAAAGGCGCCTGGACCGCTCTCGGCGCGGCAGCTCTCATCGGCCTCTATTTTATTTTAGCATTGAACAATTCCTTTTTTTTGCCGGGGCTCATGCTGCTGGGCGGTGGGCTGGGATACTTTTATACGGCAAAGCCCTTTGAACTAAAATATCACGCGCTGGGAGATATTGCGGTATTTATCGCCTTTGGCTCTGCAATGAGCCTGGGAGCTTATTTTATCCAAACCCGGACGTTTTCGTGGACACCTGTGTTATATGCGCTTCCCATTGCGCTGTTGGTCGATGCCATTTTGCACAGCAATAATTTACGCGACATTCAGAACGACAAGGCTGTCCAGGTCACCACGGTTGCGGCCATACTGGGGAGCCACCGATCAAAATGGTTTTATTATTTCCTGGTATTTGGCGCCTACATCCTTACCCTGATTCTCGTTCTCTTTGCAGGGCTCTCGTGGCCGGCATTGCTCAGCTGGCTTTCCCTGCCGCTGGCGCTCAAATTAGCAATGATGATGGCCAACAAAGAAAAACTGGATGCCGGTCGATTTGCAGCAATCGATGCCTTGACCGCGCAGCTCCATTCGGCATTTGGATTGCTGTTCCTTCTCGGTCTCACTTTGGATTATTTTGTCATATGATAAAAATAAACCGGCGAAATGATCTTCTGGTGACGTCATCTCTACTCCTTGCATTTTTACTCTGGTTTGTAACCTTTGTTGTCAAACCAATGAATTTTTGGCTGATGATGTCATTCAACACCCTGCTGCTTGCAGCCATTTCATTGTATTGTTGCAAACCCGTATTTTACAAACCATCCATCAAAGACCTGATCGGTGGCATTTTTTCAGGCCTGTTTTTATATGCCCTTTTTTGGGCAGGCAATGAACTATTGATTTTCCTTTCAGGTTATATGCATCTATTTGAAAACCGTGCCGAGAATATCTCCGTCATTTATGCAAACCGCCGGTCACTGCCTTTATTTCTGGTAGCGCTTTTGCTCTTCTTTCCAATTGGATTTGGCGAGGAACTCTACTGGCGTGGATGTGTTCAAATGTATACGGCTAAAAAATACAATACCGGTTTTGCTTGGGCGGGAACCATCGTTCTTTATACATCGGTTCATCTCTGTACGGGTAATCCCGTTTTGATTCTGGCCGCCCTGACATGCGGGTTTTACTGGGGAACCTTATATCGCCTGACGGGTAGAGTATGGCTGGTTCTCATCTCTCATATGATTTGGGACCCGCTTGTTTTTGTGATAAAGCCAATCGTGTAATGAAAGTGACAACGTATCATGAAAATACTGATCCTGTTCATTGTTTTGTTATCCTTTCTCAACGCCGCCCCGCAATCTTTATCTCCGCTGGAACGGCAGTTAAAAAAGGATATTAGCGACGGCCGGCTCGATTCCTATAGCCACATCGAAGCCGCATTTATCCTCTCCGGCGTTAGAAATCACGACAGTCTGCAAACCTGTCTGCATTGGTACGACGATCTTATCCAAACCATAAAGACATTCGACATCGACCATTTTGAACGCGTCAATTCCGCTGCCAAAGTATTCTCCTATCTGCATACCACCTGGTTAATAGACTATCGTGAACGGGCAACCACACTACTGGATGTGGTGAAAAAAAAGCAATACAACTGCGTCGCCGGAACCATACTTTATAACCTGGTATGTGAATCGCTCGGCTGGCATACGGAAGCGTTTGAAACGCCCTCCCATACCTATACGATTTTCCCAAACTTTAGCCGGAATCTTATTGTGGAAAATACCACAACCTATGGGTTTGACATACTCAAAAATCTAAACCAATATTCCCGATATCTTGCCCAATTCTACCCTTCGGAGAAGGTATACCAGATCGGCCTTGACCGCCTGTACGAATATGAAAATTCCAAAGGCCGGGTGATCACCAATACTGAACTTCTGGGATTGCTGGCCTATAACCGCGCATATTTTGCTGAAGGTCAAAAGAATTACGACCAGGCCTATGAATTCGTCATCCTGGCACAATATTTTAACAAAGATTCGAGATCAAACATTAATTTCGAAATAAACCTCTACAACGTTTGGGGAAAGCAACTGTTTGATTCACGCAGATTCCACCAGGCTTTTGAGCTTTATGCCGATGCTTACTATAGATATTGGGAAGAAGAGGTGTTTGCCCACAATTGCAAGGCAGCTTTCTTAAATGCCGCCTCGCAGGATTGGCAGCAAAAAAGATGGACCTCAACGATAAGGCTATTCGAAGAGATCTATGATCTGGATATTTTACAATCCAAATCATAGATCTCTTCGAATAGCCTTATCGTTGAGGTCCA
>CAZSOP010000379.1:0-4506 GCA_964608385.1 uncultured Cytophagia bacterium | reverse complement strand
GCGGCATCCACACCTGTATAGGCTGCCGCGTTTAGAATCCAATCCGGTTGGATGGATTGAACCCGTTGAGTGAGTGCACCCTTATCGAGCAAATCGAGAGCATAAAAGCGCTTATTTTGCAGAAAAGGATCGCCCAGCTTTTTATCGAGACCGAAAATTTGCACCGAGTCGGCGGTTTGAATCAATTTTTGGCCCAGTTGACCGTTGCATCCTGTTACCAATACACGCATGAGTAATACTTTCAGCTATTGATTGTCGTTCTATCTGAATTCACCAGCCGCTATAACGGCCGGCACGGGGCACCCACAGAGAATGGCATTTCCATTCAAGCATAAACCCCGAATCCGTACAGTGTCCTGACCGGCTCAGAAAAGCAACCCCTCACAGCCACACAGAATATACTTAGAATTTACAGCCATTTTGTGTAAATGCTGTGAGCTTTTGTTTAATATCATCATCCTGCAGAGACAATAGTCGTGCGGCAAAGACCGCGGCATTAATTGCTCCGGCTTTACCAATAGCCATCGTGCCAACCGGGATGCCTTTGGGCATCTGAACGATGGAATAAAGGGCATCGATACCATTCAATGCTGAACCTGCCAGAGGGACACCGATCACCGGTAACAGCGTCAGGCTGGCCAAAACGCCGGGAAGATGAGCCGCCATACCGGCACCGGCAATAATGGCCGAATATCCCTCGGCTTCCGCATTTTTGGCAAATTCAGCCGTCTCGTCCGGGTTGCGATGTGCAGAGAGAATAAACGTTTTTGATTCTATACCAAAATAAGCAAGAGCCTTTTCAGCGTCCTGCATCACTTCGCGATCCGAAGCACTGCCCATCAATATTGCCACCTTTGCCATATCATTCACTCCTTTCCAATTCATAGCGGGTTCTAAAGGTATAAGCCATAACATCCAGCTGGCGCATAAAGGCCCATTTGCGATTTCCGGGATTAAAGACGGAAATATCGATCATATAGAGCCGGCCTTGTGGTTCATCATAAAAGCCATAGCTGCGGAACGGACCCCCTCCGAATGTTGTGCTGTCTTCGTGTTGCCAAACCCCATCTAATCGAAGGGCGTAGCGGCCATTAAAGTTGACCTCTTGATCGCGTACCGGAATAATGTCCCGTTCGACAAAATCGCCATCATAATAGTCTTTGGCAAGGCGCTCACGCGTTTGCAACATCCATTCCTTTGAGAGCATGGACGGATCATCGGTCGATTGCCAATGAATTAAAAATTCCCGTTCAGGCAAAAGACGGCGCAACCAAACCACCCGGGCTTGAGCAGAGTCCACGGCGATGAAATAATCATGCTGCACCCGAACCATCCAGTCGTGTTCCTCTAAAAGTTTGTTCTCGATATCCTTTTGCTCATAGGATTCGTACATGGATTCTTTTACCCTCTCATTGGCGTGGTCGTTGAACAGGGAATAAATTTTATCACCATCTTCGACAATGTGCTTTCTCAGAGTCTCTCTGTCCCTGGAAGCAAGAACAACGAGCAATTGATTTTGTGCCCAGGTATCCTTGCTTTTAAAGAGAAAAACACTGTCTTCTTCCACCCGTCGGCGGTTTTCGTCACTCAACAGCTGATTGAGCAAATCCGCTGTGGGTCCGCCCGTCTCCAGCGTTCCCACCACCAAAAGATTGGGATACCGTTTGAGATCCATGATAGAGGCAGGAGGCTTTACCGACAGTCGCAATACCTTTTCGGGCTGAGGGGTATAAAATTCCTTTTCGATGGCATTTTCGAGCTCTTTTCCGATATCCAGCCATAAACTGGAATCGCAAAGCGCAATCAACCGGTCTACTGATCCCAGAGAGCCTTCTTTGTAATCACAACGGCTCCCCAGAGCCAGCGCAATGAGACAAAGGCATGATATCCAAAATAATTTTCGCATAGCGACATCCTTTTTTTAAGCTGATTTTGACCCTTTGGATTCGGAACGTTGTTTTCGCCGGCTCTCTATCTGCCGGTTCCGGATCAAAAACGTTGCTTATCAAATTTATAATTAAAAAATACAAAAAAGTAATCAATTATACAAAGCGGTTTGCGTTTAACCATCAATCCTCTTTTTTATCTGTTCTTTGCGCAGGGCAAAAAGAAAACCACCGGGCAGAGAGGCGATAATGCCGACAACATAGGCAAGGAATTCAAAAGCGACTACCTTTGCCGAGGCAACACCGAGCTGACCGAACAAAGTAACTCCGCTTTGTTCCCGGACCCCGATTCCGCCAACGGATATGGGCAAGCTGGCTGCCAAGGCAATAAGCGGAATAAAAATAATAAAATATTCAAACCCGATAGTCACCTCCATTGCCAGTGCCGCAAAATAATGGGTGGCGATACGAAGGGCCTGAATACAAAAAGATAAAAACAACAGTGCAATCAGAAAGCGTCGATTGGCACCAAAGTCATGAATACAGGAATAGATATCGCGCAATTTTTGATGAATGACGACAGGAATAACGAGACGAAATAGCCAGTTAAATTTGCGCGCCAGGCGGCGATCAAAAAGGAACCACATCGTAAATATCCAGATCAGCAAGATAGTGACCTGCAGAACCACAGCACTTTGAGAGGAAAGATGACGGGCCCAGATAACCGACGCAATAACAGCAAGCGAAGTAAGGGTGAAAAAGCCGATAAACCGGTCCAGCAATACAGTGGACACGGCATCCGCCATTTTACCGGAATTACGGCTAATATCATAGATTCTGAATGCATCACCACCGATATAACCGATGAGAAAATTGTTAAAGAATAGACCAACGTGATAAAATGCCAGCACCCGTAACCAGGTAATTTCAATTTGCCGTGCTCTTAACAGCATATACCACTGCAGCGCACCGAGAACATTGCTGAATGCAAAGACCAGCAAAGAGACGATAAACCATTTCACATTGATGGTAAAGAACTGGCTGATGATCTGTTCCAATCCTATGCGCTGCAGCAGAATATAAATTAGAGAAACGCTGATCAATACTTTAACAACGGTAACGATACCATGCCGTATTTTTTTTCTCTCCGGGCTTTGTTTCATTGTCGTTATTCTGTTGTGTCCTGTTGTGTGATGTATCTTCTCTCTTGTTCCAACCGCTCTTTTGCGCGCGAATCATCCGGATGCTGTGCAACCCATTTTTCCAGTAATTCTACGGCTCTGCGGTGTTTACCTTCACGGCTGAGTACCGAAATCAGTGTCGCGGTAATATAAGCATTGTCCGGATCAATCCTTACAAGACGTTGCAGCCGTTGAATAAAGACATCCGGTCGTCCCGCCAGGTCATACATCTGACCGATCTGCATCGAAAGGCGAAAATCCGGTATCGGAATGACGTCTTCCGGAAGCACCTCTTCCATGCGGTCGAGCACGCTCAGCATTTTATCGAACTCTTTCTCGGTGTAATAATAGCGCACCAGACGGAGAAAGGCAGCGCGGTAATTTTGCAAAAGCCCGATGATATTATCGTTATAATATACCGTGGAATCGTTCAGACCTCTGAATAGAAAGGTCTCAAAAAGATTTTCATGGATGATTTCCGGTTCGATATCATTTGCCACATAAGGCGTTAACGTAAAGGCAAGACCGTCCATCCGCATATATTTGTCCATATTGATTTTATTGTCGTTCGCAACCGTGACGGCAAAATTAACCGGTTTTTTCCAACGGTTGGCGTAAATAATGTTGAGTATCATCAGATCCTGGACTCTGATACCCTGCCCGAAGAGCGTCGGTTCAACCTCGACGATAAGCTCTTCCGGTACCTTGAAATCAGGATCCAGCAGCTCGATGGTTTCTCCCAAATCGTTCATCGCCTGTTGTCGCACATGGCTGGGTATGGGGATTTTGACCGTTTGTTTTTTCCAGGACATAACCTCCATTTGCTCGATCTGGCTGTCGCTCAGTGAAATGGGAACTTTGGGTTCCTCGTGTTTCAGCTGTTTAATATACCATGGCGTATTCAGCAGACTCAGATTGACGACGCGGACATCCCGGCGTATATCATATACGAATTGTAAAAACCAAAGTGGAAACGTATCGTTATCGCCATTGGTAAACAGAATCGCATCCGGATCGCAGGATTGCAGAATGTTATAGGAATAGTCATAAGCCACATAATTACCGGTTCGATCGTGTGTATGATAATTATGCGCCAATAGATTCACAGGAACCATTAATGCCACGGCACAAACAGCAGCCACATAGAGCAAAGTTCGAATATTTTTATTCTTAAAATAATCTTTGATCCATTCCAGAATCGCCGTCATACCAATGCCGATCCAGATAGCAAACGCCCAAAAAGAACCGACGTAGACATAATCACGTTCACGGGGCTGCGGATTTTCCTGGTTTAGGTAGATGACAATCGCCACACCGGTGAGAATAAAAATACCCAAAATCGAAAATGCATGACGCCTGTGCCGGTAAAAATGATGTACCATGCCGATCATACCGATGAGAAACGGCAAAGCAAATAATCCTTTGGTGGAGAGATGCTC
>CAZSOP010000378.1:0-4511 GCA_964608385.1 uncultured Cytophagia bacterium | reverse complement strand
GGCCAATGATAAAGTGACGACTCTTCATAGCACCAAAGTGGCTAATACCGAATTGACTCTGTAAACGCATAATGGAATTTCCGCTGGGGCCCGCTGCGGACAAAAATAGTTCTCTGGTCAATTGCAGATTTTGCCCAAAAAGGGAAGCGGAAATAAACAGTATTCCCAACAATAAAATTCTTTTCATCATAGCGTCGTTGAACATAACAGGTCCCTCTCTTACTGCAGGTTTACCAGAACATTAATCACACCCCTTCCGCTTTCGAGCGGCTCCATGGCTTTGCCGATGATGGTTCCCGGTTTTGGATCAACTGCCTTAATAGCGTGGCCTCTGATATCCGAGGTTGTCAAAAGGTCACCAGGTCGTATACTGAACCTTTCGGCGGTCACTTTGCAGGGAACGATGCCGCTGAGCGCCAATGGATAACCGTCGACATGATCGACCAAATGACCGACCATTATGGTTGGGTTGGTCGAGATAATGCCGGCGACACGGCTGTCGTTCAACTTTTCGCACGGTTTAACGCGGTTTCTGCCATCCGGATCGATGATAACCACATCACCGCCCTTAAGCCCTTTATTACCATACACATATTCAGCAACATCAGCCCAGCCGCCGGTCGTACAATAGGCGACGCCTTCTACTGTAAGGGCATTGCCCTGCGGATTGGTACAAATCAATGCAGAGCCATTGGGAGCAGAGCACAATGCCTGTACGCCATAGAGATTACCTTCTCCCTTTACGCCTACAGTGCCCCCGCCTCGGATACCAATATATCCGTCACCATTGACAGCCACGGAACTGGTGGCCATAGAAGTATTTCGCACTGAAAAGACAGGATTGGAAATAACGCCGCGGGTAATCTGCAAGGTGGTTGGAAAGTGGCGTTCTGCAATAATGGCATCCGCAAGGTCATCGGATAAAATAGTGCGGTCGGTTATCATATTGGAATTGATCGAGGAAAGCTGATTTTCATTCACGAAACGGGGATCATAGGCGGACCCGTTTGCATAGACATCGTCTAGCTGAAGAAGCACATCACCGGAAAGGCTGCCGCCTTTGATACCGTTTTGAGTGCTGATGGAAGTTATATCACCAGCCGAAAATGCCAGATCCATGGGTTGAATGGTTCCGTTTTCAATCATTGCCGAAGTTACCACTCCGACCTGATTCTTGCCGATAAAGCGACTATCAAAAACAGATCCATCGATATATCCGGGGGCGAGTTGCAGCGAAATATCCCCCTGGTTGCTACCGCCTGACAGCCCGGTTCCCGTATAGACTGCAGTCACATCTCCAACTTGAGCAGAAAGTTCTTCGGGTCCAATGCTGCCATCCTGAATATCCATACCGGTAATGGTTCCATCTTTGATCATAAAACCGGTAACACTGGTTCCTTCACCAATATTGACAAAGCGCTCATCATACGCGGAGCCGTTCTGATAATTGGGATGCAATGAAATCGTAACGACACCGAAATTACCTCCGCCGGACAGACCGGTTCCGGTTTGAATTTCGGACATTTTCCCGGCCGGAAAAGCCAGGTCGGTTTCCTGGATGCTGCCATTTTTAATATGCACCGTGGTAATTTGCTCATCTGCAATCATATTGGATGTGATCGTTTTGGTGTCCTGGCGCTTGATAAATCGATCATCAAAAGCACTACCGGTATAAAATTCGGAGGCCAGTTTTACGGTTACCTGACCATCCGTACCGCCGCCCGTGAGACCAAAGTCGGTGCTTACCGCCGTTATCGTCCCCTTTCCGAGAGAAAAACCTATATCCTGTGGCTGAATAGAACCATCCAGTATCATGGAACTATTGACGCTATTGGGAACATTGCGCTGTACAAAATTCGCTTCAATCTGAGACCGGGTTAGATACAAAGAAGCCGGATACCCTCCGAGGCTGGAGGCATCGATCGCATTGCGCGAATGATCTTGCGCACTCTGTAGCAGCACAAAATCTTCCACCGGGTGGTTGCTCAGCTGTGCGCTGTTGGCGGAATAGAGCGAGTAAGCAACATTACTGATGCGCTTACGGGGATACAGTTCTTCTCCCCCTACTTTGACCTGAAGCCATCTGTCTGAGCCGTCAAACAACTCTTTGGGAAAACTGTTTTTGGCGCCCAATTCAGCGGTAAAATAACCGCGAATAATATCAACAGTATGATTTTCTTCCCATAATTTTATACCACCGGCAGCTGAATTCCATATGCTGATGAGTACATCTTCACCGCCGGATATAGGACTTCCGTTAATATCGGTCAGGTATCCCTGGTAACTAATCGGCGACACCGGATTCTGGTTCTGTTTTTGAGATGCTGTTACCGTCGTATCCTTGCGGACAGGGGTAACGTCCTGAGCTGATGCTATCGCACATAAGAAGCAAAGTATAAACGAGCAAACAGTGATATATATCTTATTCATTATTACATCCTCCGATGCCTTTAGAGAGTTTTTATTTTCTATCCCTATGTACATACGGGGAAAGGATTATGCAGAAGAGAAATTAAACGAATACAGCACAGGAAGGAATTCGCTGTACTTTTTCGAAAGCAAGGTATTAATAAGGGTTCGCAGGTAAAAAATACAAATTTCAGCGAACCCCATGTGAACAAATAGCTCGACCCGAAGAGGCTAGCCGATAAGAATAAGCTCTTTTTGCGGTTCAGAAAGAAAAATACAGCCATCATCAGTAACCTGAACGATCTCTTCGATCGTGGCGATACCATGTCCGGCAACGGTCAATCGCGGTTCGATGGTAAAAACCTGGCCTTTTTCAACGATGGAATACGGTAAATTTTTATAGCGGTCCCATTTCGGGCAAAGCAAACCGGAACCGTCATGAGCTTTGCGACCGACCTGATGACCGAGCGCATGGGGATATTCATCGTATCCGGCATCAACGATATATTGTCTTGCAACCGCATCGACGGACCATCCTTCTACACCGGGTTTAAGCGCTTTAGCTGCCTCCTGAATGGCATCCCGGATGGTCTCGAATCCATGCATCACCTTATCCGGTGCCCTGGTTTCACCGGGTGCTAAAATATACCAGGTGCGTTGCAAATCGGAAACATAATCATCTTTTTTAACACCAAAGTCTATATTCAACAAATGGCCTGCTTTTATTTTTCGCTCTGTTGGACCAGCATGCGCCCCGGCGGTATCCGGGCCGGTAAAAACGGCCGGACAATGATCCGGATCCCAGGCCGTCTGAAATCCTTTTGCATGCATTTTTGCAAGAATAAAATCAGCTACATCCCTTTCGCTTTTACCGATTTGCAGGAATCCCGTTACCTGATCGTAAATATCCAGGGTCTCATCTATTGCCGCTTTGATGCGTTTGACTTCTGATTCCGATTTTCTACCTCTTACAGCAGCGATAATGCCTTCACTCGAAACGAGGCGGTTCGAAAATGGACTGTCCTTGAGATAATCGTTCAGCATCAAATACATGCCGTGAGTTAATCCGTCGGCGATAACATCATTTGTGGAAAAGTTTATTGCAATGCGGCCGGGATCGTTCTCATTCAAAATCTTTAGCAACGGTTCCTTGATCGAGTCCCTGTATCCGATAACTTTGTAATCTGCATGGTCTTTTACATTCTGTACATCCATGCTACCGACGATAGCGATTTTTTTACCCGCTTTGGTAATTATAAACGCCGATGCCCAGGTTACATTTCCGCCAAGAATGATCTCGAGCATGGGATCCGGGGTGGAAGTACTTTCACGCACAAAAGTCATCCACATATCTATATCTTTTTCAGCAAGAATAGCAACTGCCTGTTCAATTTTTTCATTGATCATATTCAACTCCCAAGTTTATATGAATGCATTAATAGGCGATAATTCAATAAGGATTTAACCCGTTTGACCCCTCTACTGCTTCGCTCAGCAACGATTCGGTTCCGTCTTTTCATATTAAAATTACGTCAAAGGTTGCATGGGTTTTAAAAAAGCATATTGTCGGCAAAAAGCGTTTGAAATTCCATATCTGTGGAAATTTCTATGTATTTAACTTTTTCAACCAGTTCTTGAGCAAGCTGTTTAAAGGAACGATTACAAAGCGCCAGTTCCGCCCCCGCATACGCTGCATTGCCGATAAAATGTATTTTTTGTAGGTCTATATCGGGTAATAATCCGATTTTTTGTGCCATTTCTGGCCGGATATACTGACCAAAAGCGCCGGCAAGGTATATGGCATCAAGATCGTCAGTGCTGAGCTGATATTGTTTGAGCAAAATTTGAATACCGGAAGCAATTGCACTTTTGGCAAGTTGAACTTCTCTGATATCTTTCTGATTCATCGTGCAATCATCGCTAAATTGTATCTGTTTGGAGTCACCAGAGGTTAGAATACGTTTTCTCAGCGGTTCAGCTATATCTTCACTCCATTCATCCGAATCCAGAATCCTGCCGGTCTGATCTATCAAGCCGGCTTTCAGGCTGGTGGCTATGGCATCGATAATTCCGGAACCGCAGATACCCCTGGCTTTGGATTC
>CAZSOP010000377.1:0-4513 GCA_964608385.1 uncultured Cytophagia bacterium | reverse complement strand
GCTGGTTTTGATATCCCAGCACAGCAGCGCTTGCCAACTTTCTATGGCGTATTGCTGTTTCGGTGGCGATATAGAAGGGATGTTGAGTGTAATCGGCGGACAAACTATATCCATGATTGAATTGTTTTCTTGATTTGACATTTGATTCAAACGGATGAGACCAGGCGCTTTTTTGCCAGGCCATTGAAATTTTTAACGGCGACCAGGGTTTATAGTGGAGGATTAAGCCCTGTCCCGCATGCCGTATGCGTTTCTGTTTTAGCATTTCGTTTTCATTTCTATGTAAACCGGTTTTCGGCAGCGACATGATCGTGTCCTGTTCCACGTTAGCATCGATTTTATTGGAATGGACAAAGCCAAGGATATCGATGGGACCAATTTTGCTCGAAAATGCCGCCCCGGTAAAGCCGCTGTATTCACAGGAGGATAAAAATGGCTCAAGCCCCCGGGGTTTTGGAATATGCATCGTTGAGATGCCGGGTCCGGTGCGATAGGGACTCCAAAAAAGCAGGCCCTGGGCGTGTTCGACAATGAAATGACCAACCAATATTTTGCTATGATAAAACGGCAGATCAAGGGCGAGAGAGGTTGCCATATGGTCGTTCCATTTGCTCTCACCGGGATCTTTTTCGGTTAGGACGCCAACCGAAAGGTTGCCTAAATAACCTCTGATGCGATTGTATAATTTGAAGGCGTTGCCTTTATATGCACCAGTCTGAAAGCCATATGACGGCTTTAGTTTTTTTGATATCTTTTGTCTCGTTTCGAGTTCAATGGAGGGGATTTTTTTTTCTGATCTGATGGTGATAAAAGCAGAGAGATATTGTAACGCTTCAGGATTCAGACAGCCAAGCTCGCTGATGTCATCAATTTTTTTAAAGTTTCCATTTTTTTGTCTAAATTTTACAATTTGTGCTGCAGATTGTGGTGATATCCAGGGTAATTGAGCCAGCTCAGTTTCCGTGGCGCGGTTGAGATCGAGAGGATTCTTTGCCAATCGATTCAGTATATCGACAAGTGAGTGATCATCATCGAACGCCTCTTCCTGGGGGATGTAGGCTTCCAGTTCGATATCCTGTGCCAGCGAGGGGGCACTGAGAAACAGGCTGGAATAAACAAGGATGATTTTAACTGTCTGCTTTTTAGCTCTGAACCGGTATCTCATGGGAACCGTATCCTGTTGTCAGCGTTTTAGAATTGAAGGATATGGATATCAATTGAAAACTGATGAGACATATTGAGCACAGAGTGGGTTGAGAATCCATAATCCAGGCGAAATTGTTTAAAACAGAGTCCAAAACCGGCAGAAAAGCGTGAAGGCTGTGTAGCGATTCCTGATCTGATTATCAGGGGATGAAGTACCTTGATTTCCAGACCACAGCGGAAATCGAGAGGATATCTGATTTCCTTGCATAGATCGACGCAGAGATTTACGGCGTCCAGATTAACCAGAAGGCCGGTCTGCAGGGTGGAAGGCAAGGGTTCCCGGGCGCTTCCGATTTTGCTGTGATTAAGATTGCGTATGGAAAATCCGAAATGCAGATTTTGATGTAACCGTGCATTGGCGCCAATATCAACCAGGAAGGTACCGCTGCCGTCATAGTTTTGAATTTTTACCATACCGTAAGAGAGTCCGGCTCCGACGTGAAGAGCGGAAAAGGGTTGATGGCTGACCGCTACAGCAAAGAGGCTTTCGCGATAAAGTGCATTACCAAATGATTTCGCACCTGCGCCGACGGTGATCGATTTATAGGGTAGCGCCAGGCTCATTTGACCATAATCCAGCTCTTTCAAGCCAAAAGGTCTGGCAAAGGTAAATGCTCCTTTCAACCGGGCGCAAAAGATTGCGGCCGGGTTACCGAAGAGTTGTGCAGGATCGCGGAGAGTGGCTGATGTCGCCTCTGCCAGTCCGCGTCCCTTTGCGGACGGGCAGAGGTCCTCAAAGCTTGCCCGCAAGGGCGTCAGCGACATGAGAAAGAGTAAAGCGATTAAGTGCTTGACAAAGTTGCTTAAAAATGTCATATTATTTCATATCCGTTTCGATACAGGAGTTATAACGATATGGTAGTCAAAAAATTTTTAATTTTTCTATTGCTGTGTTTTGTTTTATCGAGCTATTCATTTTCTCAGCACATTGAGGCTCAGGTGACGACGGATTTACGGACGTTACCGGTTGAAAAGCAGGAAAAGCTGCGTGGATTTGCGGATCAGGTCATGCATTATATCAATGGACACGAGTGGTGCGAGGATCCGTGGCGGACTGATGTCTATATCGATATGCAGCTTATTTTAGAGGACATGACCACTTCGGCCGAAGAGCGATATCGCGGTCAGGTTCTCATCCACAATAATTATGATCTCCAATTTTTCGACAAACGCTGGCGATTTGCCTATCAGAGCGGCGATATTTTAACCCATGAGCAGACCTCGCAAAATTCTTTTACCAGTGCAATCGATTTTTATATTTATCTTATTCTTGGTGGTGAATTCGATAAATGGGGTACCCTGGCGGGAACGCCATATTACAAAAAGGCAAAGGAAATAGCGGAACAAGCCCGGTTTGGCCTGGGGCGGTATATTGAGGGGTGGGATCGCCGTGTGGAGCTTGTTGATGAATTGCTGAGCGAGCGCCACAAGCCCTATCGCGAAATGGTGGATTACTACTTTTATGGGCTTTCCTATGTCAATATCGATAATGCCAAGGCGAGAGAACATATTGCTACCGCCATTAAGAGACTGGACAAAATCATCAGTGACGATCCGAACAATGAGTATGCCAGCAAATTTATTGATGCCCATCATATAGAGATGCTCGAAGTTTTTCGTTATGCTCAGGATAAGAGTCCGTTGAGAACCTTGCTGATTATCGATGGTGGACATGAAAAGGCTTACCGGGACATCCTTGAGTTTTAATTTAAAATATGCGAATTTTTCGAAAAAATCAACACTTTTTCTTTTTTTTTCAAGATTTTTTAGGGGTATCTATGATATTTGATCAATGTCCGGAAAGGGCATTGTCTTTTCTTCAATGAGCAACTTTATTCTTGATTTGCTTGCCCTCATGTGGTATATTTAAAATACCTTGATCTATTCAAAGCGGGTTATAAGGTGAGATATGCATTAATTTCAGATGTACACGCCAACCTTGCAGCATTGCAGGCGGTTATCGAGGAGATTGAACATCAGGATTGCGGCCGTGTTATTTGTTTGGGTGATATGGTCGGTTATGGTCCGCGTCCGCAGCGTTGTCTGGATATCATCAGAACCTTAACGGATCATATCATTCTCGGCAATCATGATGTTGCGATTTTTAATATGCCGGAAGAATTGAGTTTCAATCCGATTGCGAGAAGCGCCATTGTCTGGACGAGGTCACAGCTTTGTGAACGTCATATTTCATATCTGCAACAGTTGCCTTATACGATCACATTTGACAGGTGTTTGGGTGTACATGCATCTCCCTGCTCACCACAATCGTGGAATTATATATTGGGCCGTTTTGATGCTCTGAGAAACTTTAATTGTTTTTCTCAACCCGTATCATTCGCCGGTCATACTCATTCTCCGGTTGTCTTTCAGCGACGATCGGGCAAGCACAAGGTTCGGGTTATAGAAGCGGATCACTTGCAAATTGAGCAAGGATTTCAATATATCATAAACATCGGCAGTGTCGGGCAGCCGCGTGACCGCGATCCGCGTGCTGCTTTTAGCATTTGGGACAGCGATCAACTCATTTACAAGCTTGTACGCGTGGAATATGATATATCATTAACCCAGGGGCAGATGCAGGAAGCGGGTTTGCCCAGGTTTTTAAGTGACAGACTTGAACATGGTGTATAAGATAAATTTGCGGTTATAGAGGAAAGGCAATCAGATGAGCGGGCAACCCAACGGCAACAGCGTAATTTTATCGGAAAAGTCCTACCAGGAGATCAATACATATCTCGGTGACTTTGTGCAAAAGTCCCGGGCCTCGCTTTGTGTTTTTGCCGATATGAACGGCTATCCGGTATCGTACAAAACAACGCAACCCGGTGTAAATGTTGACACACTGACAGCGCTCGCAGTGAATGATTTTTCTGCCACCGCAGAGATCGCCAAAATCCTGGGAGAAACGCAGCGTTTTCGCTACCTCTATCATGAGGGGAGCAAACAAAATCTCTATCTTTGTAATATTGGCAATCATTATTTGCTCATCGTGATTTTCGGGCCGCACGTCAATCTCGGCATGATTCGTATGCTATCACAGCATGTCACAGGCAAACTCGATGCCTTGTTGAACAGAATCCGCAATGAAAAGGATAAAGTCGCCGAGTTTATGGATGTAGAGTTTCGAACGCTTTTGGGCCGGGAACTGGATAAAGCATTTGGCTTGAACAATTGACATGCATATCGATCATCAAAAGAATGAAATCGTATTTAAAATTGTCTATTACGGGCCTGGGTTAAGCGGGAAAACGACGAATTTAGAGTATATTCATTCTCAGCTGGATCCCGGGCTTTGCGGTGATCT
>CAZSOP010000376.1:0-4527 GCA_964608385.1 uncultured Cytophagia bacterium | reverse complement strand
ATTTCAGGTTTGACCGTTTTGAACCGGGCATATGACAGGGTATCGCCGTCATCGGCAACCCGAAAATAGCGGTCGACGAAGGTACCGGAAATTTTGCTGTTTTTCATCGTAATCTCATCGATGTTACCCGTTTGCACCTGTGCCTTGAAGGTCGAATAGGGTAGCTCAACCGTTGCGGGTGTTCGATCATACGTGAAAAGATAATATATCAACAACGCAAGAAGAAATATCCAGATAAATCGATTGATATGATTATATTTTTTTAAAGGGGGCCTTTTCGTTTATCGTTTGGCAAAAAACATCCTCTCTTTCATAATAATTTCCGTTCTACAATTCCGACAAGTCTCAACACCAGGAGAGTAAGTATCGTAATCCCGATACCCAGGACGTAAAGATCGATGGCGATACAGATTCCAATCGCCGAGGCCAATAAAATGGATGCAGCCGTGGTAAGCCCTTCTATTTGAGCAGAATCGCGTTGCCGAATAATGGTTCCGGCACCCAGAAAGCTGATACCGGTAACAATAGCCTGCACCACGCGTAGCGGATCTGCCTGCACGGGTAAATTATTATCGGCGATAAACTGACAGACAAGCCAATCCCCCGTACAAATGAATAAGCCGGCTGCACCGGCCACCAGAATATGGGTGCGAAATCCGGCAGGTTTTTGGGAGAGCTCGCGTTCCAGCCCCAATAAACCGCCCAGAAACATGGCCAATACGGTTTTGGCAATAATGATCAACTCGTAATTCCACTGCATGGTCTCTACTCTTCCTTCAACAGTGATCGGTACAATCTCGCTGTGTCTGATTTTTGACATAAATCTGTTGCCGCTGTCATGACTGCAGCCGTACCGGCAGCGACGCCATATATGATCGCTCGTTTAAGGGGCATATCGTTAACAAGTCCATAGACAATACCCGCAACCATGCTGTCGCCGGCGCCGACTTTGCTTTTTACCGGCACACTGGGGGCGCGTAACCGTTCAATGGAATCCTTTGTGGCCATCAAAACACCGGCAGCACCCAGCGACACCACGATGATTTCAACACGATGATTGCGCAGAAGGGTTTTTACAGCGCTCTCCTGCCCGGCCTCATTGTTAATGTCAGAGCCGGTGAGAGAAGATAATTCACGCATATTGGGTTTGAGTAAATAGAGCTCTCCTTCAAGGGCTTTTTTCAGAGGGATACCCTTTGTATCAATTATCACTTTGATATTCGCACCAGCAGCGTGTTCTGTTACTTTTTTGTAAAAATCGTCCGGTACGCCGGGCGGAAGGCTGCCGCTTGCGATCAAATAGTCCGGAACAAAATCACTGTTCCTTATCTCCTGCAGGCACTGTTGCCACTCATCTTCTTTCAGGTTTGGACCGGGCATACCGAAACGGTACTGCCGGCCGCTGCTCTCTTCATTTACAATCAGGTTTTGTCTGGTTTCTTCCTTGATATCGACCGCTCTGTATTCAATGCCTTCTTTTTCCAAAAGCTGTTCCAGCTGTTGTCCAATACCGCCTCCGCTCGGGAAAACAGCCCTGGAGGGCTGATCGAGTTTCCTTAGCGCCCGTGTAACATTAATGCCACCGCCGCCGGGTTGGTGTACCGGAGAATGGCATAAGAGCTTTCTCTCCGGCAAAACCTGGCGGATTCGTACATTGATATCAATAACGGGGTTTATGGTCAGGGTTGCGATTTTCATTATCCGTATAACTTTCTTTTTATATATGCTTTAACAGCAATGTTATTCGGTTTTCAGCACTATATTCGGTTGTAGGCAAAGAACCAAAGTGAACCAAATTTTATGGACTTGGTTCAGCGAGTTCCAGGTGATTGCGAACATGTTTTGCCCCGGCCTGATAAGCTTCTTCTGTTGCCGCCTCTTTTGCGTTATAGCTTGGCACCATTCCCTGCAGAGTTACAATACCATCCTCCACGGTGATATCGATTGCATCCCTGTCCACAATGGGATTCCAAAAGAGCTCATTTTCCACATCCTGTTCAATTTCCCAATCACTTTTATATTCCCAGGTGGCATCGGATTTGATATTATTTTCCACCTCGATAACACCCTTAACTCTTGAAGCGATATCTTCCGCTCTGCTTTTTTTGAAAAACCAATTTACGACGCCGCTCAGGTAAACCTTGCCGTTTTTGACGAATACATCTATTTACTCTCCTGTATTGTTTTCTATTATAAAATTCACTCTTTAATGAAAACCATTGATCGTAACCCTGAGAGATCTGAAAAGAACATCATCCGGAATCAGGGTAAAAAGTAAAAATAGCGGAAAAATATGCTTCCGATCAACAGGATGACCAATATCCAGAAAAAAAGACCCAACACAACCTCAGACTCGGTGGCTTCTTCCGGCTGACCCAGTCTTTGCGTTTTTTTAATGCGCATGTGATCCCTGTCCGATGGAACCGCAGCCGTGACCAGCAAGGCAATAATCAGGGCCGAAATGAGAAACGGCAACCAATACCAGTTGGAACCCAGCGGATCAGCCGGGGAAAACCAGACGCCTCCGGCCCATGCCGCCAAAAAAACAAGCAGTAAAAACACCAAAAAGGGCCATGGCCCCCGGCGTTTAAATAAAAATGAAAATATCAAAACAACAAGCAGGGAGAAACCAAGAGCATAAATAATATCGAGAAAAAACATTTTTGACCTCCTTTTTTTTTACCGCGTATACCAATAGGGGTCCAGATACCACTTTCCTTTAACATCCAGATTGTTGTTCACCTTTTTTGCACCCCCTTCATAGGCATTGTCTTCAGCTGCACTTTTTTCACTCCACGAGTCCACGCTGCCGCTCAATGTTACCACCCCATCGTCGATAGAAAGTGTGACCTGATCGGAATCGACAAACGGGCTCCAAAACAGTTGACTGTTTATATCTCTGCAAATCTTCCAGTCCGGTTTCCAGGTCCACTTGTGTTCATAGGTTATGTTATTGCGCACATCAACAACACCCTTGACCCGTTCAGCAACGGTCTGGGCGCGTCGTTTTTCGTAGGAGGTGTTTACCCTGCCGTTCAAATACACCTTGCCGTTGATGGCGAAAATCGACAGATCATGCAGCTCAACATAGGGATCGCGTATCATGGCGCGTTTGACCCTGGCTTTTAATGTATCGTTGACCGGAACGGTGTTGGGGCGTACGCGTATATGGTTGTTTACATCCCAGACGCCATAGGTATTTCTCGCCACCTGTTCAGCCGCACTCTTGGTTCTGAGATTATCGACGATGCCGGAAAGGGTAACAGCGCCTTTATCGACCAGGACGTCAACACGAAAAGAAAAAACGCGGGGATCCTGGAAAAAGGCATCGTTTATGGTTTTTTTGATTTGCGCATCGGTAATTTCTTCAAAACCCCTCCTGCGTTGCATTTCATCGCGGGCCCAGTATTTGACCTCAAGGGGTTCTGCGTCCACGTCATGAACACCAACAACCCAGGCATCCGTAACGGCTCTGGTTTTCTCGTCGGCACTGCCGACCGTTCCGCTCAACGTAACCTTACCATCCTCAACCTCAACCTCTAACAGAGCATCATCTACCCATATGTCATTTTCCAGATTGCGCTGGATATCTTTTTTAATCTCAAAATCACTTCTTTCACTTTTATAGCGAACACCAATGTTATTATCCACCTTTTTAACGCCGCGAACGCTTTTTACAACTTTTTCGGCCAGCATTTTCTCCTGCCACGAGTCGACGGTGCCGGTTAAAACCACTTTGCCGTTTTCGACAACCGTGCCGATCTCATAGGAATCGGTGGCCGGGTCTTCGAGCAAAGCCGCATTGATGTCTTCGGAAAGCGCTTTATCGCTGCGCTGTGGAGGAACGACTTTGATGGTATTAATAACCGATCGTACGCCTTTTATGGTTTCGGCAACCCGGGTCGCCCGTTCTTTGCTCAAAATGTTGTTGACCTTGCCGCTGAGGGTAACGATGCCGTTTTTCGTACTGACATCGATCAAGTGTGATGAAACAGCCTCATCGAGAACCAGCTCGGCCTCAATGGCCAGAGTAATATCACTGTCTTTCAATGAGTCCTGTTGTGCCAAAAGCGATGAAAAAACAAAGAAAAGCGTTAAAAGTAGCGTCAACCATTTAATGGTAAAATTATCATGTTTCATAAGAATCCTCCATTATTCAAAAGTTAGTCTACCAACCTGGAGCAATCACGAATCCAAAGTGAGCTCCCTTTTCCGGCCGTTGAAAAGGATAAGCATAATAAACCTGACCAACGAGATACCCAAAAAGATTGGCCCGCAGGGCAAGACCGGTACTGAAAACCGGAATGCGTTCATTGGAGCTTTCCTTGAATTTCAAAACCGGTTCTTCATATTTTGTCCAGGCGACACCCCCGTCAAGAAAGGCAACCAGATCAGTGGGTAAATAACGAAAATTCAGCAAGCCAAACTGCTCGGTTCCCAGGAGCGGGTAGCGCAGTTCTACATTGATGACGCGAGACGCGACCCCAATAGTCTGTCCAGTTCGGGGCAATTATAGGGATCTGAAAT
>CAZSOP010000375.1:0-4541 GCA_964608385.1 uncultured Cytophagia bacterium | reverse complement strand
CGTTCTTGGCGAGCTTGGCGGTTTTGGGTACGCATTAACCGGATGAGCCATTTTTATTGAGGCTAATCTTTGCTGCAAAAAGACAAACATCCTAAAGCTGTTTTAGAAAAAACCGCTTTGCCGTACATGCCCATGGATATGCTCAATGGTTACATCTACGCCGTAATCTGCAGCTCTTACGGCATGACATAATAGCCTTCAATCCAGGCGCGAAAAAGCAATAAATTTGTTGTATCGCCTGTTGTGTCGTTTCGTTTCTTTGTTATATATAAACCAATTCTTTTTTGAGAATCCAATTCAATAATAGATGTTGCATTGGTTTGACTTTCGTTGCTTTGGATCACATCACCTGTGGAAATATAGGTATCTACACCCGTGAAAAAGTTTGACCACGTATCAAAACCGGAAAAATTCCCACCAGTTGGATAAGGCGCCATAAAACATTCTGCACATAAATTATAGTTACCAGCCTCCTGATCGTTAATATCCAAATATCCTCGAATGAGGACATGTGTTGCTTCATTCGGTACGATGCCGGAGAAATCGATTGCGCGTTCTACGGTTGAGCTGTTTTTATTCTGCATCCGAGATGCATGAGCCACCAGTGATTCTTATGCCTTTTTGACCGCTTGTTTAGCCCTTTATACTGTAAGATTTACGTTTTAAGTTGATTGCAATATTCATACCATGATTTTATATGTGTTTAGCTATTGTTATATAGGTTTGTGTTTTTACCCTCTTAATATAACGCCGGTACCGTATTCAGGTTGTCAAGTAAAACAAATGCCTGTTCTTGTGCCTTTTGATAGACTGCATCCATCATGCCGGAAAAATCCGTTTCCGATCGCCAAAAAGAAATCGGGCCCAGGCGTTTGGGTAAGGCGGCATGAATCCTGGCGTCGACATGAACCGACTGCTCAGGCAGCCGCACTGAACCCTGACTCCAAAATTGGCCGGGCTGTTGCGGCAAGGGCTCCGGCTCCATATCCGCTACCGCATCCTGTGTGATTCCGGCCTCCTCGCCACATTTTCTCAGCAACGCCAGAAAGGTATCGCGTTGCATTCCACGCAGGGTAAAAAGCATAAAGGGATTACGATCAAAGGCTTCTGCCATCAGATAATACACCGCAGCGATGTGTTTGCAGGGGTTGGACCAATCCGGACAGCTGCAGTCGCTTGTCAAATCCGACCGGTTTGGAAAAAGTTTCACACCCGCTTTTTGAAAAATAGTCTCAATATCCATGGGCATTTCATTGCCCAACAATTGTGCGGCATAAATAGGCTGCTCCATCAGTTGGTCGACAATGCCTTGCCACTGCTGTGTTGACAAGACTTTCATGGCAATGGTGACGCGATAGGGCCGGGCACGTGTTCCCTGTACATCGGCAGTCACCCGTCCTCCACGAATGTCGAGATGCGTCACCTGCCCTTTGCGGGCATAGGAACGTCCTCTGGCAAGTCTGGCACCGATATGAAAACGTTCCAGTGTCTCGAGCCAGCGCTTGCCCCACCATTTAGCGGCAAAGGGCCCTCGTTTGCTCGAGGTTTTGATCCCTCCTTTTACACGCCTGGGCGGTTTGGGCCGATACCAGGCATAATAATCAGACATAGGCTTTATTCTCCCACTGATTCTTTGTCCAGTTTTATCAATTCATAGAACTCTTTATTGGAAAGCTCGCTCAACCACCTGTCTCCTGATCCCACGACCTTGTCGGCAATACCGGTCTTGTGTTCGATCAACTCGTCAATTCGCTCCTCCAGGGGACCGGCGACGATAAATTTATGCACCTGTACATCCTTTGTCTGTCCGATACGAAATGCCCGGTCTGTAGCCTGATTTTCGACGCTGGGGTTCCACCAGCGATCGTAATGAAAGACATGGTTTGCACGTGTCAGGGTCAACCCTGTACCGCCGGCTTTGAGCGATAGAATAAAAATAGCCGGTGCCTTTGCATCATTCTGAAAATCATCGATCATCTCATCACGCTTTTTTTTGTTGGTTCCCCCATAGAGGAAATAAACCACCTCGCCGAAATACTCCTGCAGGTATTTTTGCAGCATGGCGCCCATTTCGGCGAACTGACTAAAAATCAGAACCCGCTCTCCAAGTTCGCGAATTTCAAGCAACATTTCAGTCAAACGTTGCAGTTTACCGGAGCGCCTGGCCAAGGCCGAATTGTCGTTGGCAAACTGCGCCGGATGGTTGCAGACCTGTTTTAATTTGGTCAATGCGGCCAGCACCAGGCCCCGGCGATTGATTCCCCCGGCAGTTTGAATCTGATTGGACATATCATCTACAACAGCCTGATAGAGCAAAGCCTGTTCTTTTGTCAGGGAACAGTATTCCTTTATCTCGATCTTTTCGGGTAAATCGCGGATAATCGTTTTGTCTGTTTTAAGACGGCGAAGGATGAATGGCCGGGTCAGGGTTTTTAATCTTTCAGCCGCCTGTTGATCACCGAACATCTGGATAGGCTTTTTAAACCGAGTCTGAAACCAGGAAAGGCTACCCAGCATTCCCGGATTGAGAAATTCCATAATCGACCACAGATCGCCAACATGATTTTCCACCGGCGTGCCGGTTAGAGCGATGCGGTAATCCGCAGCCAGAGAACGGGCAGCTTTGGATTGCTTGGCAGACGGGTTTTTTACATTTTGTGCTTCATCCAGTATAATGCCGGCCCATTTCACTTTTGAGAGAAAAGCAATATCCCGGTGCAACAGGGCATAGGTTGAGACCACCATTGCATGTTTTTGAGCGGATTTGATAAAATCGTTCTGCTTGCGCCGGTCTGTGCCGTGATGAATCAAAACAGAAAGCTCCGGGGTAAACTGTGCGGCTTCCTTGCGCCAGTTGTTCACCACAGAAGTAGGACAAACCAGCAAAACAGGACGCTTTTCACCTCTCTCCTGTTCATTCTGAACCAAAGCCAGAGCTTGTACCGTCTTTCCCAATCCCATATCGTCAGCCAAACAGGCACCCAGTTTCCATTGTCGTAAAAATGACAACCAGGAATACCCCTGTTCCTGATAGGGTCTGAGAATACCCTTAAATGCTAGCGGCGGCGAAACGGGCGCAAAAGCTTTACGTCCCTTGAGGCTGTCCACCAATTCCTTTAACCAACCGTCGAGATGAACCTGCTCGAGCGTCTGGCCAGCCACAGATTTTTCTGCGCCCAGAGCGATCTCCAGCAGATCACGTGCCTGCAGGGAATGCTCTTTATGCTTTTCCAAAAACCGAATGGCCCTTTGTATCTCTTTTTGATCGATCTGTGTCCATTGACCGCGCAACTTGACCAGGGGTTCCTTGAGACGGGAAAGTTCTTTCAATTCTTCCAGTGACAACTCTTCATCACCCAAAGATGCGGTGTAATCAAAATTCATAATCGTATTCAACGTAAAACAGCTGCTGCTCTGTGATTTCGAGCCGGTCGTTTTCGCTTTTAACCGCAAACGCCTGACCGGTCCGCGCCCCAGCCACCAGGACGGCAACATGACGTTAAAACCGGCGGCTTGCAGAGGTTGTGCATAATCGCTCAAAAACTGTAATGCTTCGCCGGCATTGATCTCGACACCGGTCGGGTTTTTGTGTTTCAGACTTGAGCAAATAAGCGGACAAAGTCCGGATGCCTGTCCCAGCGCGGTAAGCGCAAATTCCACCGGATTGGCGCCTGCCTTGTGCAGATAGGCAGCATGCGGACTGTTTTTATGCCACAGCTCTTGCAGGGCGATCAGCGTGCTCTGATCGGATTTTGGCTGTAGTAAATAATCCATCCGCCAGGAACCGGATTCATCCTTTGGTTCGGATAATCGAAAACAGAACCGAAAAGGAGAGCGTACATTCAGATCGACAGTCCGGCTCCAGTCCATCAGTTGTTTGGCAAAGGCCTGCAGTTCTTTGGAATCAGGCCAACGAATCGTTGCATCGCGGTTGTGCAATGCAGCCAGCCAGGCATCATGTACACTGGAGACCTGAGAACCATCCGGCGCCTTGCCGATTGAAGACCGAACCAGGTCATCCACAAGTCGTGCAAAAAAATTATGGCTAACCTTTATAGAAGGAATGTCCGGGCAAACCCCTGCCGATCCGGATAAACAGCGACAGACGGCAGGCATATGATCGGCAAGGGTCGATAAATGTTCATCATCAACAGCATCGGGCACGGGTATCCAGCGTGCCTGCCAGGAATGATTCATCCCAACGAGGCCGGGAATAAATCTCTCTTTTGCGACAAGGTGCAAAGCACTCTTGTAAAGTTGAGCCAGCCAATGAAGAGATGGACCATAAACAACCCCGCTGCCGGCAACCGGCCCGTCAAACACCCTGCCAGCAAAATCCGCCAGTTCTTCCAGAGACAAGCGGCGGGACTCGATATGGTGCGGCAAAAGCCGGCATTTTTTCCGTTTATCAAGCGATCGTTCGACCAATGGAGAAGACGGGATCGCCGTCTCTCCGCGCGAGGGCAACCAGGCATATAATTTTTCAGACTTGTAACCGACTTTTTCTGAATCGATAGCCCGCATCGCTGTTTTTAAAGAAT
>CAZSOP010000374.1:2216-4555 GCA_964608385.1 uncultured Cytophagia bacterium | reverse complement strand
GCAAAAAATTGTAAATATTGTGGTTCTGATTTGGAAAAATTCTGATATTTTTGCCATTTGAAAAAATCATGAATGAGAAAATATTTCATTATAATTGATTACGGGGTTGAAATGGGTTGATAATTGTTTTTAAATTTCCTATAGTAATCGATTACTTGATAAATGATGTACTCACCGGCAAATAAATTTTTATGCATAGAAATGAATAAAAAAAGAGGAAACAGCGTTGTTATGAAAATTCAAAACATTATTTTTATCGCTCTTTTTTTCTCCCTGCAGGCGGCCGGCAGCCAGCCACAGATGGATGACTGGGAGGGACAATATCCGGATGGCTGTACGACGGTAACCGTTGCAAAGCTGGCAACAGTTGATGGATCGGTAATAAATTCACACACCTGTGACAGTCATCGGACCCGGGCATGGTTTGATCTCGTTCCGGCACAATCACACGATAAAGCTGAAAAGGTCCTTTTAAAACGCCGAAGCGGAAACGATTCAACAGCCATGCCGAGCTACAAGTTTACGCCTACCGGTGAAATTCCCCAAGTCTCTTATACATACGGCTATATCAACACGCCATATCCCTGTATGAACGATCAACAGCTCGCTGTAGGCGAATCGACATTCGGCGGGCGTTCTTCGTTGCGGTCAAAACAGGGTTTGATCGATTGTCAGGCTCTGGTGCGATTAATGCTCGAACGCTGTGCCACCGCCCGCGAGGCCATTCAACTCGCCGGTGAGTTGACCAGGAAATATGGGTATATCGACGGCGGCGAGTGTCTGACCATATCCGACCCGCAAGAGGTCTGGCATCTCGAAATCGTTGGCCCGGGCAAGGGAAATGCCGGTTCAATTTGGGTGGCACAGCGCGTTCCCGATGATCATATATCGGTAAATGCCAATGCCAGCCGTATTCGCCGGATCGATTTGAGCCAACCGGATCAGTTTATGGCCTCGGAAAATGTCCATTCCGTGGCTCAGGACAGCGGCTGGTGGAATCCGAAGGATGGTCCTTTTGAATTTTGTTACGCTTATGCACCGCGAAGCAGGACTTCTCTGGCGTCGCGGCGACGGGAATGGCGGGTCTTTGATCTGTGCGCACCATCTCTGAATCTCGATGCTTATGCTGAAAATTATCCCTTCTCGGTTAAACCGGATACCCTGGTTACGCTGGAAAAGATGGTTGATATTTTTCAGGATTACTATGAAGACACGGATTATAATATGGTGAAGAATATAACGGTCACCGATGACAGTGGCCGTACGATCATCTCTCCTCTGGCCAATCCGTTTATGCCGTATGATATGAACAAAGTTTTTGATATCAACGGAGGTTGGGGCTGGCGGGGTGAGCGCACCATTGCCCGCTGGTATACCATGTATGCAACGATCATACAATCCCGGCAATGGCTTCCCAATCCTGTGGGTGGGGTGGTTTGGCTGGCCTGGGATAATGTCGCAACTTCTATTTATGTTCCATTATACAATTGTATTAATGATCTGCCCGCATCCTATCAAACACCGGGCAGAGTTCATGGATTCAATCGCGGCAGTGCTTGGTGGGCGTTTAATCGTCTGGGAACCCTGGCAGCTCAGCGATGGGGTGATATGCGACACGATGTAAACGCGGTATGGGAACCTATGCAAACGGAATTGTTTGAAAATCAGGAACAGATCGAAGCAGAAGCATTGCTGATACTCACAAAAGATCGAGATGCTGTTGTCGACTATTTAACGCGTTACAGTACCGATTGGGGAAACCGGGTTGTCGACCGTGCGTGGGAGTTGGGTGATTATTTGTGGACAAAATACGACGAGAAATTTTAGGCAACCGGTGTACGAACGAGAATTAAAAATTGTAGTTATTGGCGGTAACGATGCCGGTCTCAGCGCGGCGGGCCGGGCGAAAAGAAGACATCCCAAAGCGACAGTTACCGTGATTGAACAGACTCCCTATACCTCCTACGCCTCTTGCGGATTGAGATATCTTTTATCCGGACGTGTTGAAGCGAATCTTTTATCCGGCCCCGATGCCGATACCCTTTCGCGTCAACGCGGCTTTGAGGTTTTAACCGGTCACCGCGTTGTTGATATTAACCCGATTAAACGCACACTCGTTGTTGAGATTGTTGCTGAAAACAAACACGTCGAGATGCAATACCACAAACTAATACTGGCCACCGGTGCCGCGCCGCTTATACCGGAGCCTTTCAAGGTAGACGCGAAAAATTGTTTTACGCTTCGGAATTTCAGCGATGCCGTGCATATCAATCGATTCTGTAGGCAACACGCTGCCAGGCATGCTTTGGTTGTTGGAGGCGGTTATGTTGGGCTGGAAG
>CAZSOP010000374.1:0-2206 GCA_964608385.1 uncultured Cytophagia bacterium | reverse complement strand
TCCTTTATGCACCGCGGTCTATCCGTTTCTTTGGTGGAAAACGAACCATTCTTTTTTTCCAAATTGCATAAAGATATTTCCAGCCGGATTACGCAGAGAATTTCTTCAAAAAGCTTGCATACTTGTTTGGGCAATTGCGTTGAAAACGTAGAGGTCGCCGGAGAGGTCATTCGAAGGGTTGTGCTGACGAACGGCAAAAGAATCGAACAGATCGATCTGGTGGTTCTGGCAACCGGTATACGTCCCGATGTGGATCTTGCCAAAGCCGCCAATATTCCGCTCGGCTCTACGGGGGCAATAAAGGTGAATCGATCTCAACAGACGCGACGGATGAATGTTTATGCCGCTGGAGATTGTTGTGAATCCATTCACCTTATAAGCGGCAAACCGGTTTGGGCCCCTTTTGCCGCCACAGCATCCAAGCAGGGACGCGTTGCCGGCGATAATGCCGCCGGCGGCAGGGAACGCTTTCCCGGCGTTATACAGACCCGACTTTTGCGTGTTTTTGACATCGAGTTCGGCGCTACCGGTCTTGATGAAGCAGCTGCAGTAAAAGCAGGACTGGAGATCGATACGACGGTAATTCGACATGATGACAGGGCGCTCTATATTGACGGCAGAGAGGAATTAACCATCGCCCTCATCGTAGAAAGAAGCACAAAAAGAGTTGTGGGCGCTCAGGTTTTTGGTGCTGCCGGTAGCGGTATGCGGTTGAATGTTTTGGCTGCCGCGATTTACGGTGGATATACGGTGGATGAGCTGGCTTTTCTGGATCTTGGTTATATACCGGAAATCTCTCCGGTTTGGGATCCGGTTCTGGTTTCGGCTCAGGTTGCCAGGAAAAAATAATGCGCAGACCATTATTTATATCTCACCTCATCATCCCCTCAAACCTCTTCGGGTTTGAGAGAAGCGATGAAAAACATGATCAATAAAAGATCTGTTTTTAGAATATCCTCATTTATCGATTTTTGCACAAGGGCGTTGATTTCCTGAACAAACCAGAGCAACATGCCCAGCTTAACATTACGGTAGATGACATAATAGAGCAGCGCTTCATCGTCTTTGATCTCCTTTTGCAGACTGGTGCTGACAAGCGATTTAATGAGTGACAAGAGCTTATCCAGTGCTTCAATATACCTTTCGGATTCCAATGTGTTTTGAATGTTTTTGAGCTGATTTACCAGTTCATTTCTAGGAATCTTTTTGGTTTTTTCGATCGCTGCCAGCGAGCGTAACGCTACTGTAAACAACCTGTTGATACGGTTGCCAAATGCAACGTTTTCCGAGGTAAGATCTTTGTAAAACTCTCCTGGTCTTCCCATTAAATTGGCCAGCGATATCGCAAGCTGCCGTCTTAAAACCGGATTCCTGGTTTGGTGCATGAGCGGTAAAATTTCATAAGCCGCTTCAAAGACGCCATGTCTGGCAACAGCATCAGCGCTCTGGGTTTTGATGCGCTCGCTGTTCTCTTCCTGTAACAACCTGATAAGATGTGATACCGATTCCTTGCCGCCTATCTTTCCCAATGCTTTGATACAGGCTTCTTTTAAATCCTCTGATGCTGTGTTCAGAGTTTGAATGAGTGCAGGTACGGCGCGTTCATCGCCGATATTTCCCAGGGCATTGGCGCTGACGATACGAATGGTCGACGTCGGATCCAATAGTCGCTGTATCAATGCTTCCACACCTTCGAGCGATTTGGTTCGTCCCAACGCCCGTGCCGCTTCTTCTCTGACATCGGGATCCGGATCGTCCAGCCTGGCCAGAACATCCGATACTGCAAAACTGCCGGAATATCCTTCAAGTTCGCTCAGAGCTTTGGCCACTTTTAATGAACTTTTAGGCCGGCTGATGATCGCCATATTGGAAAAGGTTTTAATAATACCGGGGGTGGCCAGTCTCGAAACCACGAATCCGATCGGTTTTTCTCCTCCTTCGTGAATGCGTACCAGGATGAGCAGACTCAGTGCGCAGAGAGTAATGTTGATCAGGGCAACCATGTGAAAGCTTTCCAGTATCAACCAGGGTGTTACGGTCATATGGATGTCGGAGAAAATATCATAAAGTGTGCCTCCGAGCAATGAACCGGCTCCGTTGGCAATACCGACAATCGCCATGAACCAGCCGACAAATGTGGTTTTGTTCTTGTCCGGGGTAATGGTGAGCATGAGCTGGTTGATGCCTTCAACAAAAGCCGGATTTA
>CAZSOP010000373.1:0-4562 GCA_964608385.1 uncultured Cytophagia bacterium | reverse complement strand
TCTTGGCGAGCTTGGCGGTTTTGGGTACGCATTAACCGGATGAGCCTAAAAAAATCGGCTAACTTTTAAATAATTCCAGGTGCCCTACGGATTCTTTCCGTTATCCCAAAGGTGATCCTTCACCTTAAAAAGTACCTAAAACTGTCCAAACAATGGGGAGCACCTCATACCTGCGATCTTAAAAAAAAAGGCATGTCATGACACGACAAAGTATTTTGTTTGTTATACTCTGCAGCCTTTTATCAACCTCTGTACCGGCACAAGACAATGCAGATGTGGTTCTTCTCAACGGCAAGATTTATACGGCCAATGATCTGGACCAATTTGCGCAGGCTGTTGCCATTCGCGACAGCGTTATTCTCAAAGTCGGTTCAACCTCCCTCGTCCGCACCTATGTCGGCGACAATACCATGGTTTATAACCTGAACGGCAAACTCGTCACTCCCGGTTTTATCGATGCTCACAATCACATGGTCACCGCAGCAGAAACCAAAGTGTTATCCATGAATTTACTACCTCCGGATATCCAGAACATCGCCGACATACAGGATCGTATCAAAGACGAGATCGACATCAAACCAGCGGGTGAATGGATTTACGGTCACGGTTTCTTTAATCTTTCCGATGGACGCATGCCGAATCGTTATGATCTCGATACAGTTGCACCCGAGAATCCGGTTTACATAATCCATATCAGTGGCCATATGGCTGTAGCAAACAGTATGGCGCTGGAAATCGCCGGTATCGATTCCTCTACAACCAGTCCAGCCGGAGGAATCGTTGAAAAAGATTCAATTACAAACGAGCCCACAGGCATTTTGTTCAATCATTTTGAATCCCTTACTGGCCGTGCAGGAGGCGATCGTGCGAAAAACCGCTTCGGAATACGAAATCGCACCGGATGAACGAATCAGCCGGATGCAAGCCATTCGCCTTCATACCATCGGTAGCGCCTATGCCGCTTTTGAAGAAGATCGCAAAGGATCGATTGAAGACGGTAAACTGGCGGATATGGTCGTCTGGTCGGATGACTATTTTTCCGTTCCGATAGGTAAAATTAAGGATTTAACAGCAACCGCAGTTATCGTAAATGGAATAGTTTATCAAAATGATCTCACGAGTATAAACAGACAAAGTTCAACCCGGTTACCAAACCATCATAAACTATTTCAGACCTATCCCAACCCTTTTAACGGCACGGTTTCGATCGACTATGCAATAAACGGTAATCAGCCTGTGGCCGTTACCCTGGCGGTTTATAATCTCCGGGGTCGAAAGATTATCACCCTGCTGTAAAAAAACACAACCCGGTCAACATCATATCGTCTGGAATGGTAAAAATGCTGCCGGACAACCGGTTGCCGGCGGACTTTATATTTGCGCATTAACGGTTCAAAATCAAAACCAATATGTAAGAATGCTGTATCAAAAATAGAAACAACAGATGCAGACCAAAAGCTATGAGGTGTCGCCTTGAATTCACCTTTGTAACTTGCCAAAAAAACAAAGAAAACAACACTATACCTGAACCCCAAATCAGCTGGCCGCAGGTGTTTATTTCATCCGTCTGACACAGCCTGCACAAAGCAATATTCTAAAAGCCTTCTATCTAAAATAATTCGTCCATAGGCAATATATTGTATATTGCCTTACCTGCCCGGAAATTCCAAAAGTATAACCACGCCCGCTCGTTTTTTCATTTATTTACATTTTAGATCATAATATGTGCTGATGTTGATTTTGTTTGATATTTTAATTATAATTGCGTATTTTTCGTCACAATTAAAACAAAAACAGGAAAATCATAGTGTCCACTATTCCTATTTCGATACTCAAAACAACTTTTGGCTATACTGAATTCCGGCCACGGCAGCAAGAGATCATCAACCGGGTTTTGCAACGACAACACACGCTGATCGTCATGCCCACCGGGGTCGGCAAGTCGCTGTGTTACCAGATTCCGGCGCTCATCTTTGACGGACTGACCCTGGTTATTTCGCCCCTGATATCACTGATGCAGGATCAGGTGGAAGCGTTGCGACAGCTCGGCATCAAAGCGGCGTTTCTCAATAGCTCGCTCTCCCCTGCTGAATTTGCAAAAACCGCGCAAGCCGTAACAGACGGAAAGCTCAAACTGCTCTATCTGGCGCCGGAAGGACTGTTTACCCCCAGAATCCAGACCCTGTTACAAAACCGGCAGATCGATTCTATCGCCATCGATGAGGCGCATTGTATTTCCGAATGGGGACACGATTTTCGCCCCGAATACCGCCAACTCATCAAGCTGCGATGTGCCTTTCCCAATGCCGTCTGTATCGCCCTCACCGCCACCGCAACGCCAAGGGTACAAAAGGATATTCTCGAATCACTGGATTTACCGAAGAACAGCACCATCGTCACCAGCTTTGACCGCCCGAATCTCTTTTTACAGATCATGGCAAAAAATAATGCGGCCGGACAGGTGATCGATTTCCTGCAACAGCATAAAGAGGAATCCGGTATTATCTACTGCTTTACCCGCCGCCAGGTCGATGAGCTCAGCAGCTATCTGGATCATATCGGTTATTCGGTACTGCCGTATCATGCCGGGCTGAATAATGAGACCCGAACTGAAAATCAAATTCGTTTTATCCGCGATGACGTCCAGATCATCGTCGCCACCATTGCCTTTGGCATGGGTATCGACAAGCCCAACATCCGTTTCGTTATCCATTACGACCTGCCGCAAAACATCGAGTCCTATTACCAGCAGATCGGCCGTGCCGGTCGTGACGGGTTGCGCGCCGATTGCCTTTTGCTCTTCGGTTACAGCGATCTGAACAAAATCCGCTATATCATCGACAAAAAGCAAAACGCATCCGAGCGCCGTATCGCCGCCATCCACCTGCAGGCCCTGGTGCAGATGGCAGAGTCGCATGTTTGCCGCCGCAAGCGATTGCTGCACTATTTCGGCCAAACCTATGAAAAACCCAACTGCAGCATGTGCGACAACTGCCTGGCCCATGCACCAAAACTGCAGGATGAAACCGTGGCGGCGCAAAAATCTCTATCCTGCGTCAAGCGCACCGGCGAGCGCTTTGGCGCCGGCCATATCATCGATATTCTGCGGGGGTCGGAAAATAAAAAACTTCTCAACCTGGGACACCAGCACCTCTCCACCTGGGGCGTCGGCCGCGACTATGCAAAACCGCAGTGGCAATATCTGGCTGGACAATTTGTTTCTCTGGGACTGCTCACTGTCGATCCCGAATATGGCGGTCTGAAACTGACCGAAAAAGCAACAGATGTTTTGTTCAAAAAAAAGCCGGTCATGGTGGTCGACCGCAAGCAGGAACAACAGCTCGAAATCAAAGAGGACATAAACAAGGCATCCGGTTACGACCGCAAGCTTTTCGAGCTTTTACGCGCCGAGCGCAAAGCCATAGCGGATGCGCAGGGAATACCGCCCTATGTCATCTTTCCGGATAAAACCCTGATCGAAATGTCGGTTCGTTATCCGCAGGATGGTATCAGCCTGCGCTCTGTTTTCGGCGTTGGTGAGGTAAAGAACAAACGCTATGGTCACCGCTTTTTGCAAGTCATCAGGACCTATTGCCGGCAACACAACATCGACCCCGGGGAAAAATCCGGTCCGGCTGCCCCAAGGTACCTCGGCGATGGGCCCGGACGGCATCTCTTTATTGGCCGCGCCTTTGTTGAAGGTAAATCGATCGAAGAGCTGCAAAAAATGTATGGGGTGAAAAGGGATACCATTATCAAGCACCTGACGCGGTATCAGAATGAAATCGAACATCTGCCCGTCAAACGGCTTGAAGAGGCAGTTGATGCTGTGGTGGACAGGAAGAAAGTGATGCAGGCATTTGAACGCCTCGGCTGCGGGGCGCTCAAGCCCATATTTGAACATTTGGAAAATAAAATCCCCTATACCGAACTAAAGCTCTGCAGACTGTTGTATCAATACAAACAAAAGAAAAAAGAAAACCCATAAAGGTTACCCTTGTCCGATCGTCACGTTCTGAAAGAACTGCATGTCTTTTACTGCAAATAGCCCAGCACCTTAATCCTGACAAAATTGGGCACACCGTTTGTACCCAGGTTTTTCAAGCCGACCCAGAGTCCATTGCTATTCAGTTTTACAATGCCGGCGTTATGTCCGGGTTTGGTATCGTTTATCGTAGCGGTGAGAAAAGCGCCGTCAGCTATCGCATTGCTGAAATCCGTATTATTATCATTCCAGCTCAACTCGGTAACGGTTAAATTATAATTGTTGCCCCCATCATCGGCGAGAGCAGTATGAACATATACGGCCTGGGCTGTGGACGGTATACCGAGATCGGAACGGCTGTACCATTTGAAAAACAGACCGGAAGTACAATTACCACCACACTCGATCAGCATTTGCTGGGCATTGTAAAAGGTCCAGCCGGCAGAAGCGGGCAACTGGTCGACATAAAGTTGATTGCTGCCGTTTAGCCGGATGGTGGAATTGTCATATCTGACATTCACCGTACGGCCGCTGACGCTGGTTGCGCTACCGGATTGTGGCGTCTCATTGTTTGTAA
>CAZSOP010000372.1:0-4584 GCA_964608385.1 uncultured Cytophagia bacterium | reverse complement strand
AACCGGATCGGTTTTGCATGGAAAATGTTCCTGCTGAATTGATATCCAAAGAAAACATGCCCTTCATCACCGCACAGTACTCGTCCTTGCCATAGGGTACCGCATCGCCTTCCTGGCGCGTCATGGATGACCAGTTTTGTACCACCGGATTATAGGCAACCGCCATAAGCGCCGAGTTTTTCAAGGGGGATATTCGGGTCAGGGTCACATTTTCGGATTTGATCTTTCCGGTTTTGGGATCTTTGACCTCTTTTTTTGCTGCTCGCATATAACCAAAAATATCGTCATCTGCGTATTTAAATGGATCAGCTTCGGTAAAGGCGATTTTTTTCTCACGTGTGACCGGAGACATGGTCCAGGCGAAATTTCCTTGCAGCGATTCTCTCCACCAGTAGCGCCAGGCTTGTCCGGACACATAGGGATAATCTTTGCCGTTTTTCTTTATTTTTTTAGTTACCACAGCATTTTCCAGTGCCGTCGAGGTATCACCACCGGCATTGTTCAGCGCTGCAATGTCAACATCAATGAGCAGAAAACCCTGAATAGTCATTTTTTATCCTCCTACATTTCTTCGGTCAGAGTGAGTTCGGATTTTTGAATGTCTTCATCATGAATGAGTTGATCCACCAGATTGGCGGCGTGCATTTTTTCATAGAGGTGGATCAACAACAGATCACGGATTTCACCCCAGTATTGGCCGTCCGGGAACAAATAGGTCACATAATCGTCCAGTGTAATCACCGGTTCGGCCTGTCCGGAGGTGAAATTGTCCTTGATAATCTTCAATAAAACGCCTCTGAGCTGATAGGCTTTGCCGGCTCCCTCGATGGCAACGAGATATTTTTTCAGAGAATCCGTTTTTTGCCCGAGCTCAAGAATGATATCTGCGATCTGCCTGATGAGTTGAATTTGTTTGTCTTGCATGTGCAGCACCTCCCTGGCATAATGGGATGAAATCAATGAATTGAATAGCTTTTTGTGTAAAAAACAGCGTCTGGCATAGCGGCGCATGAATGGCAAAATTGATTTGCCGGCCAGCAACTGCTCGAATATATCGTTATGATTGTTACGGTAATCATCAGTGGAAAGCGGATTGTTTTCTTTGTCCGACCATGAGGCAGTCTTCTCATTCCAACTGGATTTGGAAATACGGTAATGCCGTCTGACGAATGTATTCCAGTGTTCCTTAAACTCCCCGATACGCATTATCGATAAAAATTTAAAAACAGGAGAGGGAAGTACATAGATCTCACAAGCCGGACTCGCGGCAAAATTGGTAAAATGATAAAGCAAAAGATGTTCTTTTTTGTGTTTGTTGTTCTCATCGATGATATCGTAGGCGATCACAAAGAGGGCATTTCTAGGATTGGAAAATTTGTGCTTCAAGATACCTTCTGCTGTCTGTCGTCCCACCCGGTCCAGGTTTTCCCTGACTGTTTTGTTCAACCAGTAGGTTTTACTTTCAGGTGATGTGGGATGCAAAAGAGCCAGCATACCGCCCATCTGCATGATGGTGAGGGGAAGAAAAAAAAGTTTGACCGAACAGGACGGGCACACAAATATCCCGTCTTCGTGTAGATGATGAAAATTGGCAAAGGCTTTCGACCCTGCCAGACAGTATTGATCACGGCCGACCGGATAAAGCGCATCCTCATGGCCGCATATCCTGCAATTGTCTGTCATTGCCGGTGAATCCTTGTTGAGAATGGTTACATACATGTCGACCGTGCCGGTCACTTTGGCCTCACCCACATAGGCTTTATGGGTGATTTTTGAGCCATGAAATATGGCAAAGAGGTTGGCGCCCCAGTGATTGACATAAATGTCGGCGCCAAGCCTGACCAATGCCGGCAGATTTTTGTCCTGATAAACCTGTCGCAGATAATTCAGTGCCATACCCCCGGCATCGACAAAGGGATCGCCTGTCGGTTCAAAGAAAACCGGAAAATCGGATTGTTCCATATCATATCCCCTGGTTGTTTATGGATGATTCGTCATTATGTTCGTTTTTTCCTCCACACACCCAAACCCCATCGCCGTATAGTCTCCGATACCGGCATGCCAGGCGGTTTCGATCAGGTCGGCCGAGCCGGTGAGGGTGAAGGGGCAGGTGATGCCCTTGACACGGATGGGGTGACCCTCAACCTCACGCACGGTGATCAGGGTCGAGACCCTGTCGGGTCCGCCTTTGCGTTCGATATAATCATGATCGGGACGGAATGCCAGCTTTGTGTCTGCGGGCGGGCATTGGTGGATGGTCTGGTGTTTATTGATCAGGCTTTTGCGTACCGCCTCGCTCAGGCCCTCATCCAGTACCCGGTAATAATAGATACCGAGACCGTTATCTTTTTCCACCGCTGTCTTGAGCACCAGAGGGGAGAGGGTGTGAAAGTCCATTACCGCATGGAATTCGGGTTCCTCCACCCGGGTGACTGTCAGGACAGGAAATTCGGCCGGCTCTCCATGTGCCCCGGCGATGCGCAGGCTGTTGTTTTCAAAGAGTCCCATCACCAGATGTTGCACAAATTCCTCGAACATGGGCGTGGCGATAATGAGCTCGACCCGGCTCTCTTTTTTTACCACAATGTGTGTCTTTTTAAATTCCGGTTTGGAAAAAAATTTCAGACGAGAAAAGGTAAACAGCTTGCGCGCTTTGCCGTCCGGACCTATATAGCCCCGGTCATGCAAAAACGCTGCAAACTCGGGCGACGCCGACTCGAGCCGGCCATAGATCCAGGCCGCAATGCTGTGGTTGGTGTTGTAAGGTATGCTGGTGAATTTGGGTGCGATACACGTCAAACGGATGCGCATGATAAAACATCCCCTGTTTTAATGCTTCCCGGGTAAGCTTTATAGCATTTACAGTTAATGGATATGTTTTGCGGACAAATAGTTGTGCTTTTATCGATTTTTCTTGAATTTTTAACCAATTTTCGGCTGAACAGGCGAGTACAACAGGTCGTCGAACGGGAAGAGACGTTTGAACTTACACACTTGGAAAGATTCAAACGTTTACTATCCTGACCTATTCATAAATTTGTTAAGAAAATAAAAACAAAGCTGTCAAATTGAAGTAAAGTCATTTTTTCGGTTTTCTGACATAGAAATAGTCGCTGATTTTTAAATTGTTGTGACAAAAACATTCTTGTTCTTGAAAATTGGACACACTATTCCTGTGTTTTTTAAATTACCAGAAATTGTCTACAGCATCGAAATATCATCACTCGTGATCAGGGAAATGTACAGCATCGATACACCTGATAGAAAAGCGATTTATCAGGATATCCGGTTGCATGGAATAATTCTTTTGTTTTTTTGGACGATTGATTTAGCCATTTTGGCCAAAACGGAATTTGATAAGACACGATAAAATGAACAACAAGCGATCGAGCGATCCGATTTTAACAAAAATTCGTTGAACCACACCGGACTAAAGTCCGGCGAATACAGTCGGACCCTGAAAACCACGCGCTAAAGCGCGTGGCTATGAAAAAATAAATACTATATTTAATCACAAGCATTCATCTCGTTTCATCTCGTTCCAACGCTCTGCGTCCAGTCACCCATAAGAAAGATTGTTTTCCCCTTGTTTTTTCGTTAAAATCCTCTATATTATTTTTGTTACGATAACAACTGGGGAGTGTAACTGTGCGATATAGATCCATTCTGCTTGTTCTTGCACTGGTCATACTTGTTAGTACTGGATGCTGGTCTCCACTTCTGGCGGACAAACGCTATGAAATCACCGGGGCGTCGATCGATGCCGAGGTTTCGCCTGACGGCGGACTCTTGATCAGGGAGTCGCGAACCGAATCCGATGGCAGCATTACCGCTTTTTGCGATAATTTGCCGGCGCATGAGTACCTTGAATTGCGTGCCCTTTATCCACCACAGCTGTTTACCGGTTTGTCCCTGACCGAAGGCCGGATCACAGAGACGGTGATGCAGGAAGAGGCTGAATGGGCTGAAAAAGCCAATCGCAGACGACAGCGCCGGATTGAAAAATAATGCAAGCATTCGGCAAACTATACCTTGACAAGATGATTCACGTCAAGCGTCTTCAATTTTTCCAGTTTTACGGCAAAAGTTCAGAAAGGTGTTTCCAGGGATGGTCGGAGATATTGTTGATGACAAAATGAATATACTGTATCCAACGAAATTCAACAAGGTGTAGCTCACCGAACGGATACAGCAGGAAAACGCTTTGCGCAAAAGAGAGTAATAAAAAATACAAGTTTTTTTAGATTAATAACGCTTGACATTTTTAGCGGATAATGTTATTATCGTTTATGATTCAATCATTCAAATGCAAGGGAACCCTAAAGCCTTACCACCGGAAAATATCCAAAAGATTCCCACAGGATATTCAGAGAACCGCGATGAAAAAATTGAACGAGACAACTTAGCATACACACCAATTTACAGTATAGAATATGCTTCAAATGGGAATCCGGTAATGCAATGGATGTAGAAATAGTCGATTATCATTAAGAGGTTACTCTGTGAATTTAAAAAACATATTCCCAATACATCCGGATGAAATTTTACATGCTGCATTACTTTTTATTAAACGTATGCAGACAC
>CAZSOP010000371.1:0-4620 GCA_964608385.1 uncultured Cytophagia bacterium | reverse complement strand
CACAAAACCCTGCGCGGACCCCGTGGCGGCTTGATCCTCGTCGGCCGTGATGATGAAAATGACATGGGAATCAAAAGCCCTAAAGGACGCCTGAAAAAGATGTCAGAGATCGTCGATTCGAATATTTTTCCCGGGTTTCAGGGTGGTCCTCTAATGCATGTTATCGCTGCCAAAGCTGTAGCGTTTAAAGAAGCGTTGCAACCCGATTTTGTTGATTATCAACAACAAGTCATTGCCAATGCCAGGGCGCTTGCTAATGCATTGACTCAAAAGGATTACCAGATTGTCTCTTCAGGAACAGATACCCATCTAATGCTCATCGATTTGCGCAACAAAGAGGTTACCGGGAAAAAAGCGGAAAGCCGGCTTGAAGCTGCCGGCATTACCGTAAATAAAAACATGGTACCTTTTGATGATAAGAGCCCGTTCGTCACCAGCGGTATTCGCATCGGAACTCCTGCGGTGACCACCCGTAGTATGCAGCAAAATGAAATGCAGGAGATTGCCGACCTGATCGATACTGTCATTACCAATATTGATGATGATGCGGTATTGGATCGTGTTCAATACAACGTTAAAGAATTGTGTGATAGATTTCCATTATATCATGAGGTGGTCAAATGATCTCTTTTATTTGCAGATACTTGGCCTTCTGATCATATGAGATGTCCTTTCTGTAATTATCATGACACCAAAGTAATTGATTCTCGGACTCGCAACGGGGGGCGAACCATCCGAAGACGTCGAGAATGTTTAAAATGCAGACGTCGCTTTACCACAAAGGAACATGTAGAACACATTCCGCTTTGGGTCGTCAAAAGAGATGGCCGGCGTGAAGAATTTGACCCCAAAAAATTGATACGGGGTATTCAATTTGCCTGTATTAAACGTCCGGTATCCGTTGCCAAGATTGAAGAAATGGCATTTCAGATAGAATTTGAACTTCGCGACAAAGGTATTGAAGAGGTGGAATCCATAAAACTCGGTGAGGCGATTATGAAAGGACTTAAAAAGCTCGATGAAGTTGCTTTTGTCCGCTTTGCCTCTGTCTATCGCAATTTTCAGGCAAAAGAAGAATTTTTAAATGAAGTAAAACATTTGAAATAATGATCGTGAAAATGTCTTTTTTTCCTTAATCTTCAAATCTGCCGTTCTATTCCCTGAATTTTTATGCATAGCTTGTAGGAGTTGAAAAATTGGGACTTGTAAAACAACGAACATTTTTGGGCGGGATTCATCCTCCGGAAAAAAAACAGCAGACTGAAAAACTCGCAACCGAAACACCGCCGCTTCCGCCTGAGGTCATTATTCCTTTACAACAACACATCGGAGCTCCCTCAGAGCCTGTGGTTGCGAAAGGGAGTCAGGTGGATGTGGGAGACCCACTCAGCAAATGTGAAAAATTTGTATCCGTTCCTGTACACGCTTCGATTTCGGGCACCATAACCTGCATTGAAGAACGACCTCATCCATCCGGAATGAATCAATTGTCCGTTATTATTGAAAACGACGGAAAAGACCGTTGGCGATCTGATATTCAATTCGATCAGGACTATCTCGATCTTTCTATCGATGATATGCGTGACCGCATACGCGATGCCGGTATTGCCGGAATGGGAGGGGCGACGTTTCCAACCCATGTCAAACTCTCTCCGCCCGGGGATAAAGAGATCGATACCCTCATCATAAACGGAGCAGAGTGCGAACCCTTTTTGACCTCTGATCACCGGTTGATGCTGGAGGAACCAAAGAAAATTCTGCTCGGTATTCAGCTCATAGCCAAGATACTCGATGTCAAAAAAATCATTATCGCGATCGAGAAAAACAAACCGGACGCCATTAAACTAATGCGAAAAAGCTGTAATGAAGGTGACTTTTCATATCGTGTGCTGGGCCTTCCGGTTAAATATCCACAGGGTGCTGAAAAACAACTGATTTATGCCATCACCCGCCGCTGTGTCCCTGCTGGTGGATTGCCCATGGATATCGGATGTGTCGTACATAATGTCGGTACTGCCGTGGCTGTTTATGATGCGGTTGCATATAAGCGCCCTCTTGTGGAACGTTTTGTCACCGTGGCAGGTGCGGGAGTCGAAAAACCTAAAAATCTACGGCTGCGAGTCGGAACCCCTTACCGGTATATTTTTGATTATTGCGGCGGCTTGAAAGAGAGCACTGCCGAGATCATCATGGGAGGGCCGATGATGGGAATTGCTCAGAGTTTTCTTGATATACCGGTCATAAAAGGGACTTCCGGATTGCTTGCCTTTGAAAAAAGAAATATTTTGGACAAAGCGGAAAAAGTCTGTATCTCCTGCGCACGCTGTGTCGATGCCTGTCCGATGAAACTTATGCCGACGACAATAGCCAACTATGTAAAACATGGTTATTTTGACAAGGCAGATGAATTCAATGCCCTGGACTGTATGGAATGCGGTTCCTGTGCTTATCTTTGCCCATCACATATCAATTTGGTCCATTATATTCGCTATGGTAAGAGCGAGATCGTTACAAGAAAGAAAAAAGCAAAAGTATCTTGATATGCAAACTCTAGAGATAGGTAAATGGAAGAAAAATTATTCGTTAAAAGCTCTCCACATCTAACAGACCGGGAATCTGTTCCCCGTATTATGTATTCCGTTGTCCTGGCGTTAATACCCGCTGGTATCGGCGCTGTTTATTTCTTCGGCGTTCGGGCGTTGTGGATTACCCTAATCAGTATTGTTTCCGCAGTTGCCACCGAATATCTTATTCAAAAATTTCGCAAGGTACCTGTAACCATCAGTGATGGCAGCGCTGTACTCACCGGGGTGCTGCTCGCCTATAACGTTTCGGTCCAGGTGCCGCTGTGGATCCCGGCAGTCGGTTCCTTTTTCGCTATCGCCGTCGGAAAGCAGGTTTTTGGTGGATTGGGGTTTAATCCCATGAATCCGGCCCTGCTCGGACGAACTTTTTTGTTGGCTTCCTGGCCGACACATATGACTATTTTCGACAAGGCCATTCCACGCGGCGGTACGGTTTCCGGTATTGATGTCATTACCTCTGCAACGCCACTAAACGTTTTAAAACAATCCAAGGATATTTTGGCCAATGCTTCTGATTTTCCGGTCGAAAAGGTCACTCAGGCACACCAGGCTCTGGCGCAACTGTATGATGCCACCGAAAAATTGTTTTGGGGCCGGATCGGCGGCTGCATCGGCGAGACTTCTGTTTTTCTTCTGCTGCTGGGAGCTGCCTTTCTCATGTATAAGCGCTATATCGGCTGGAAAATACCCTTTTCATACCTCGGTACCGTGGCCCTGCTTGAATGGGTTTTTGGTGGTGCTGAAGGATTATTTACCGGTGTGGTTCTTTTTCACCTCTTATCCGGTGGCCTGATATTGGGTGCCTTTTTTATGGCAACCGATATGGTAACTTCTCCGGTGACGTTTAAAGGCAGAATATATTTTGGCATCGGTTGTGGAGTGATCACGGTTCTCATCCGGGAAATCGGAGGATATCCGGAAGGCGTCTCATATTCCATCCTGCTGATGAACCTGACTGTTCCTCTAATCAATAGATACACAAAGCCCAAAGCTTTTGGAGGTAAGAAGGCGAAATGAAAGATATCATTAGACTGGGCAGTATTCTGATGTTAACCACCGCAGTAGCGGCGGTTGGACTTGCAGCTGTCTATTCTGTTACCAAGCCGAGAATAGAATCGCAAAAACGGTTGGCTGTTGAAAGCGCGCTTACCCTGGCACTGCCCATGGTAGAAAAAGATGCCATTGTTCCTGCTGATAATCAAAGCGATATACAGTATTATAAAGCCTATGAAAGCGCTGAAAAAGATTCATTGGTCGGATATGCGTATATCGCCCGGGGTGCCGGTTACTCGAGTACGATCGAGACCATGGTGGGAATAGACAGCAACGGCAGGATCATCGGCTTGAAGGTACTTGATCAAAAAGAAACACCCGGACTCGGTACCAAGATCGAAGAAGTCAAATATGGAGAGAGTGATCCCTGGTTTACGCGCCAGTTCATCACAAAGCCGGCTGCAAAAGTTCAGCTGGAGAAAGATGGTGGGTCCATTGATTGCATAACCGGGGCAACCATTTCATCCCGGGCGATGACCAATTCAATTGCAGAGGGTTATCATGTATTGCAAGAAGCTGTAAAAAATCAACAGAATTGACATTCGGTTTGGAGTAAAAAATGTCGCTTTTTAAAGTATTTTCCAAAGGTTTATACGATCAAAATCCGGTTTTTAAGCAGGCATTGGGATTATGCCCAACGCTCGCTGTAACCGGTTCCATTGAAAATGGTCTTGGAATGGGAATTGCATCTACATTTGTTCTCTTGTGCTCCAATTTACTCGTTTCGCTTGTTCGTAAAGGTGTACCCAACAAGATCCGTATACCTATATATATCGTCGTTATCGCATCCTTTGTTACCATCGTTGACCTGGCAATGGCAGGCTTTGTTCCCGATCTCCACAAATCTCTGGGAATTTTCGTTCCCCTCATTGTCGTTAATTGCATGATACTCGGACGCGCTGAATCGTTTGCCGGAAAAAATAATGTCGGCTTGTCATTTCTTGATGGCCTGGGTATGGGTGTTGGATTCACACTGGCTCTG
>CAZSOP010000370.1:0-4643 GCA_964608385.1 uncultured Cytophagia bacterium | reverse complement strand
GCACCAAGTACGTTGGGAAGGGACATAAATATAAGATATCATTTTTTAGCACATTTAAAATAGATTTATTTACATTTTTAATGATATATTATTTTGTATTCACATCCGGGTGCTATGCAAATAAATGATATTCACAAGTATGCGTAAAAGGGGATTTGTCGTTCATATTGGCTGTAATCCACTGAAAAAAAAGCTGTTTTCTGCGACCTTGATGGTGTAGCTCCAGGCGATATTTTACTCCTTTGCGAGCAGCTGCCATCAATGTACGCCAGGTGCTCTTTTAAGGTGAATAGCCGGCCGCTATGATAGACACTATGGTCAGCGACCGGAAGGCTCTTCCCGAAGCAACTTATATTTCGGTGCTTAATCCAGTGGCGTGGTCAGGTCTTTTTGAGGGCCCGTACAATTCTCGTGAGAGCTTGCAGACTTGCTGAAATTGGTCTATGGTTTGTTGCCAGATCTTTTTGTTTATCTTTTTGCAAAATTTGACCTTGATATTTGACGAAAAATGATTAATTTATTTACAATTGGGTAAATTTCAGCTTAAACTTTACCTTCATCCGGTCGTTGTCTATAAATCCGGGGGGCCTGACACAAAAAAATGAACAGGAGTTGACAAATGAACCTCGCGTGGCAGGACGTTTCAATAATTGCGGTTTATCTGGTTCTGGTTGCATTCATTGGTCTGTGGATCAAGAAAAAGGCCACCTCCAGCATTGACTATTATTATCTGGCTGGTCGCAACATGCCGTGGTGGGTACTGGGTTTTGCCGGCTGTTCGAGCTATATCGATATCGGCGGCACCATGGCCATGGTGGGTGCGCTCTACTACCTTGGTTTGAAATCGGTATGGATGACTCATATTTTCTGGGGATGGTTTATCATCTGTTTTTATATGGCTTTTCAGGCCAAATGGATTCGTCGCTCCGGGGTGATGACCTTTGCTGAATGGAATGAAACCCGTTTTGGCAAGACCAGAGATGCCGAGTATGCCAGATTGGCGGCAGCCATATTTTTATTGATTCTCATGATCGCCAATCTCATGTTCATTGCAGTGGGCATTGGAAAATTTGCGTCGGAATTTTTACCGCTTTCCACCTGGGGAGCGACACTTGTGGTATTTACCATGGTGGGAATATATGTAACAGTGGCCGGATTTTTCGGCGTTATTTTAACCGACATGCTACAGACGATATTGCTAGCTGTAGGAGCCGTCATTTTAAGCGTTATGGTGTTCCAAAACGGCGATATTCCCGCGCTTTTACAGAACATGCCTGCATCCTGGGAGTCACTAAAACCGACCTGGACGCTGTGGGATGGCTATCTTGCCTCGACACCTGAAAGCTATCACCATTTTTACCCGTTCGGACCGCTCATCCTGGTTGGTTCTTCATGGGTAATTTTTCGAATCCTGGCCGGGCCAAACGTATGGGATTTTCAATTTTTCCTCACCGCGCGTAGTTCCCGCGACGCCGCTATGGCCGGTGGTATGTGGACGGTCGGCTATACCATCCGCTGGATCATGGGATGCGCCTTTCTCATGCTCGGCATTGCCTTTTTGGGTACCAATGCCGGATTTGATGCGGAAAAAATCATGCCTCTCGTCCTGACCAATCTGCCTGTAGGTATAAGGGGTATGTTTCTCGCTGTGTTGCTGGCCGCGCTCATGTCCACCCTGGACGCCATGATTAATGTTACCAGTGCAGTGGTGGTAAACGATTTCCTCAAACGCTACTTTGCCAAAAACCTCGGTCAAAAACAGTTGGTCCGGGCCGGCCAAATCGCTTCACTGGTAGCGCTGGCGATCGGGTTTGCCTTTAGTCTGCTCTTTGATCACGTAATTTCCGCCTGGGAAACCATGATATTTGTTATAGTTACTATGATTCTGGTACCCGCCACCATGCGATGGCACTGGTGGCGGTTTAGCGCCAAAGCCTTTGTCTACAGCATGATCACTTCCACCGCGATTGTTTTGGCACAAAAACTCTTTTTTCCGCACTGGCCCATTACTCTAACGTTGGGAGTCGATATCGGTCTGAGTTTTGTCGCCACGGTTTTGATCGGCTTTATCGTTCCACCTACGGATAAAAACGTTCTGGTCGATTTTTATTCCCGCATCAAACCATTCGGGTTCTGGAAACCCATCCGCGCCCTGGCGATTCAGCAAGGCCGCGTGGACAAGAATGACAATATTCCCACATTTGATTTTATCAATGGATTGATCACCATGGTTTTTCAATTTTCCCTGGCCCTGGTGCCGTTTTATGCGTTTCTGAGACAATGGCAAAATTTGTATCTCTGGCTTGGGATTCTGCTGATCACTTCAATTGTACTCTATTTCACCTGGTACAAAAAATTACCCGCCAGAGAGGAAGGATAATTAAAGGAAAATGCATCATGAAAAAACCGACCATACATCTTATCTGCAGCGCTCATCTCGATCCGGTATGGCAATGGCAATGGGAAGAGGGATGTGCAGAAACCCTGACTACCTTTAGAACTGCCATACAATTGCTAAACGAGTTTCCTGATTTTATCTTTACCCATAACGAATCCATTCTTTATCGCTGGGTAGAAACCTATGACCCTGCCCTGTTCAAATCGATTAAAAAATTGGTCAAAGCAAACCGCTGGTGTATCAGCGGCGGATGGTTTTTGCAACCGGATTTGAATATTCCCGACACCGAATCGATCTTGCGGCAAATCACGGAAGGTCGGCGTTATTTTTTCAAAAAATTCAACGTTTTACCCAGAGTTGCTTATAACTTTGACGTTTTCGGGCACAGCAGTGGCCTACCGCAGATTCTCAATTTGGCCGGATACGATCTTTACATCCACATGCGTCCCGAGCCGCATCAACTCGAGCTTCCGGCTGATCTTTATCAATGGCGCGGTATCGACGGATCGATCATTCCTGCATTTCGAACCCGAATCGGTTTTTACCATCACGAGTACGACAACCTGGAAGAGCTGGTAGCTCAATGCATTGACCTGGCGCTAAAACTAAAGCGCGATGTGCCGCTGTTTTACGGACTCGGCGATCACGGCGGTGGCGCCACCCGCGAGGCTCTGGAAACCCTGGAAACAATCATCCACAAAGAAAAGCGGGTCAATGTCATTTACAGTTCTCCGGAAATACTCTGTAGCGCTCTGAAAAATGAGTTTAAAAACGCCCCGGTATACGATCAGGAACTGCAAAGATGTTTTACCGGCTGCTACACATCCATGTCCAGAGTAAAACGCAGACAATCGGAAAACCTGGCTCTGTTGGTTCAATCCGAAACTCTGTGTGCCGCCAACTGGTGGCAGGGCAGTAAGTATCCGCAAAGAAAATTGCAAAAAGCCTGGCGATATCATCTCTTGAATGATTTTCACGACATCTTGCCCGGCTCAGGCACGCAGGCGGTGGAGCATGATGCTTTGGATGTATATGGGTGTTCGGCGCAAATCGCCCGCGACCTGCGGTTTCGATGCGCCGTTGCCATGACCCAAAACACGCCGGACAAGGACATCGCGCTAACCGTATTGAACAACCATCCATTTGACCATCCGGTTGTCGTAGAAGCAGAATGCATGATAGATTATCGACCTCGTCTGCAGGCAAAGTTTCATCTCAAATTATTCGATCAACAGGGCAATGAAATCCCTTGTCAGGAAGAGGAACCGCAGGCCTTACTTTCTTACAACGGATGGCGCCGTAAAATATCCTTTGTGGCAAAGCTCCCTTGTGCCAGTGCTGTTGATTATAAAATCAAAGTATGCAAGGGAAATTCCGCCAAAACGTCGAAAAAGCCAAAACCCAACTATAAACTGGACCGGGAATCCGGGCTAGTCTCCCAGCTCTTTGCCGGTAACACTGCCACGCTTTCCGGCCCGCTTTTCAGACCGCTCTGGATAAATGATATACACGACAGCTGGGGCGACGAATGCCGGCAATATGATCAGATTGCCGAACCCTTTAGAACGACCCTTCAGGCAAAATCGGTGATAGAAGGACCGATTCGCTCTATGTATCAATCCTGCTTGCAATCGAAGAACAGCGATATTGTCTATAACATATATATCTATAAAGCGTTACCCCTGCTGGAATTTCGCCTGTTCGTGCGGGTTTGCGAAGAGCAGCGTATGCTCAAGCTGGAAATCCCCTCTGTGTTTCATCACCTTTTCTGTGAAATACCCGGCGCTGCCATCGAGCGGGTCGGGGATGGCCGCGAGTTCGTACATGGCCGCTGGATGATTTTGTCGCAACATAAACAAAGCGGACCAGCTCTGGCTGTCATCAACAACGGACAGCACGGCTATGATTTTACAGATGGTACTGTGCGGTTGTCCATATTACGCACGCCGCTTTATTGCCATGAACGCGGATTTAAAGCAGGACAATTTCCGGTTAGAAAACATATGGATCAGGGGGTTCACGAAATCAGATTAATGGTGTTGGCCGGCGAGTATAAAGAGTTGCTGGCATCGGTTGGCCATTACGCCGACTGGTTGACCGCGCCCCCTTTTGCGGTTAGCCATTTGACCGTGAACAGAACCAAATCAAAAGCCAATAAAAATTTGCCATTATCGATTTCGAACAAACAGATACGCTTACTTGCCGTCAAACGCTCTTTGGACAAAAAAGCCCTGATCGTCAGACT
>CAZSOP010000369.1:0-4679 GCA_964608385.1 uncultured Cytophagia bacterium | reverse complement strand
TAAAAGCCTTTCAGGTTCAAACGGAAAAATCGATTGCTGCAACTCGTAAAGGGTCACCCGTATTTTTTGCTCTGTCGGCATTTGCATGACGAGAAAAGAGCCCTCTTCTGCGTTCACGATCCGGAGAACCAGCCTCTCCCCTGTACTGCCACGGTAAGAGCAGAGCTCGTTCAGCTCATGATCGAATACAATCATTTTTTCATCGGTTTGTACCGCAATAATTTCAAACAAACCATCTCCATTTAAATCGACAATGCCATACATTTCCAATGGCCCGTCATAGCGTCTGGATTGTCTGAGCACCTGTAAATCACCGTTAAAGATGCGCATATAGCCATCGCTGTTTCCCATGACGATTTCGTCACGGTTATCCCCGTTCAAATCAGCACAAATTTTCGAGTCAATGCCCTGAGCCAGACGAAAGCGTTCACCGAACCGCTTTTCCAGTAAAATGCGACCGTTTTCGGCATCGAGAATATAGGCGCGATCCTGGCTGGTTTTGGTTTTGCTGGTGGAATATTGAAAACAGACCACCCGTAGCCGGCCATTGCCGTAAAAATCGCCGACATCGGCATAGGCCCCGGTCCAAAAGCCGCCAAAACTCCGCTGCCAGATCACCCGGCCATCGCTGCCGAGAAGAAAAACATAAGAGCTGTCGTCCTTTGAACTCTGTCCGCTGACACCGTTGTTGGAGGCATAACTGCTGAGCAAAATTTCATCATTGCCATCCCGGTTCAAATCTAGGATTCGGGCATTGATAAGGTACGGTCCGTGGCTAAACGTCCAGTGCAGCTTTTACCGTTTATAATCCATGGCATAAACCGCCCGAATGCCATTTGCATCCCATGGTGTCGAGGTGGAAAAAAGCGTCAGTTGCTTTCCGCCTGCTGTTCTGATGTGGCTGAGAAATGTAAAGGATTGCTTGAAATCCGATGGAGCGGTTCGTTCATTTCGTACAAAGCGAAAAAAATCCAGCAAAGGTTCCTGCTGCATGCTTTTTCCCATGCTTTTGCAAGTAGGTGGAAGCAGTTTAACAAAAATCGTATCCCGGCGCTGAAATGTGACCTGAAAATAGATAGAGTCCATAGAAAAAGCCGGAATCGGCAGGATCATATGAGGCTCTTTGCGAAAATATTTAAAACTTTTGTAATAAAACTCGAGTTCAGGATCGCGCAAATCATACTGTTTACCGATTCTGAAAAAAAATTCGTCGGTGCCATCGAGGTTGACGTCTCTGATCAGACTGCCGTCAACGAGGCGCGTCCATTGCGGGTGAATGCGGTAATAATAGTCGTTCTGTGCGATGGCTGAGAGGGAGGAAATTAAGATGAGACTGAATACTACTCTTATCATTACGCGCCCGTACCCCGTCCTAAAGAATAGGATTTTTTGAGAATTAACCGCCCTGTTAATTTAGTACTATTGTGAATGAAATTCAAGTGCTAATTCAATATTTCAGCCAGCGGCACCGTTACATTGCAAAAGCGGCGAAATTCTTCGGGCAAAATATATCCTTTTTGCTGCCAAAACGCATTGAGAATGCCGACCAGCGCGGTTCCCTGTCCGGGAAAATCGTGCAACTGCAAAAGCTCAAAGCCGGCCATGCCCGGTGTACGCAAGATCGATTCGATATCCGCCTTGTAGCACAACGCCTACAGCCTTGCCGATGCGAGGCACCGGTGTAAAGCCGGCGGTCGTCTTGTGCCTGCCAGGACCTCAGCCATTGCCGCAAATAGTCATCCATCGACTCGCCCGCGGCTTCATTGCCGGTTGCAAGCATGCAAAAAGAGGGATGATTGCCATAAGCGCCTACGATGCATTCGCCCTTTTTCTGCACAAAAGCATCCACGGGGTCACCGTCGCCCGGCGCTGCGCCCTGATGGGGCCAAACGGCGCATTCCAGTGTACCGCGCAGAAACGTCTTACGGCCGTTGATATTAAAATAATCCTCTTCGGCGGCAATCTGTCGCATAGCGAAAACAAGGGTTTTACGGCTGTGAAAATCCGCTCCGGCCAAATCGACATCGACTGGTAGAGCACAGGCGAAAACTCATCCCACCAAAGCCTCCGCTTCCATATCATAGTCCACTTAACTCGGTATCACCGGGGTTGATGTTGACATGGCGTTGCAAAAGCGCGACGCTGTGAACCGGATCGGCATTAAGTTGCGGCGCCGAGCTGCAGACGCTGCCGGGAAGAGCGGCAGGAGATCGAAAACACGACCATCAGGGCAATCAGGCTGAAATATCCCGTTGCTTTCATGCCGATATTCCTGTTTTTCAAGAATGGCCGCATCAAGCGATCGTTGGTTTTTCGCCAGGATGCAGGTTGTGCGCGCGGCCAAATTATTCTTGTGTAAAATAGAAAATGACAGAAAAAGATCAAAATCAATAAATATCCAATGCGAAAAACAGGCAATCCGCCTTGACAAGCTGAGAGGGGTGCTGAATATAGCCGTCAGACCATTCAGGGCAGTTTTAATAGTTTTAAGGTCGAAATATTTCCGCCCGACGTCAACAGCCGGCAAAAATAGACGCCGCCGGCCACAGGCAGACCCCGGTAATCATCCCCTGCCCAGGTGATGCAGTACTCTCCCGCCGTTTTTGAAGCATCGAGAATAGTCTTGATCTCCTGCCCGCACTGATTATAGATGGAAATGCGCAGACGCCGGCTTTGTCTGCCGGCAACCGCATAGGAGATGCGCGTTTGCGGATTAAAAGGATTGGGATAACTGCCGTTAAGACGGCTTGAGGATGGCGAAACACTGCCGGTCTCTGCCGGCACGATTTGAATGTAAACGGGGCCATAATACGTTTGCTCTCCATTGCTGTCGATCTGTTCGAGTTTATAATAGTACGAGCCACCCGCCTCGATCCGGTCGTCTAAAAATCTATAATGATGAGCAGAGGATTGCGTACCGTGACCGGGAATAAACGGACTCGAACGGAGATAGGGCCCTTCCCGGTTCTCGCTTCGCAAAAGATAAAAACCGTGATTGTCCACCTCGGTTTCGGTCGTCCAGGTCAGCTCAATGCCCTGTTCGCATTGTCCGGCCCGAAAAAGGGAGAGCTCGACCGGCAGCGAATGATCATTGGAACGGGCCGGCGTTCCGGCAACATTGCTGCCCAGATCAACCCAGTCGTTATCGATAGAGGTACCGCTGTTGGGATAATGGTGGCGTTCAAAAGCGTGATTGTCGCTCCAGGAGTGCGAAGCATTGCCGAAACGGTCGGCAATGCTGCCGCCGGGGCCCTTTAAAACGAGATAATCGGCGCCGCCGTTCAGATAAATGTTGCCGTGCATCATAAACTCAATGCTGCTGTTGTCGTTGTCGTCGCTGCCGCTGTTGAGGTTTACACCCGGATATTCGGACTGGAAGGTGGATTGACTGCGCAAAACCAGAAAAAATTCACCGGGAGAAAGGACCAGGCCATCGCCATAGCCGTCAGCGTCCAGGGGCTCATCCACGACCATATCAGAACCATTGTTGCCATAGGTAAGGGTAAATCCGGAAAGATCGACATCCGCTGCACCAGCGTTTCTGATTTCAACATAACTGGCATAAGCGGTCTGAGTCGAATTGACTTCGGTAATCACAACCTGAGCTAAAACGCTCATCGACCCTAAAAGCACTAATAACAAACCATTTTTCATGACAACCTCCTGTATATCTTAAAAATCGACACAATTAACGATTTATTCTACAATTTTATCGACTAAAATGCAACAAAAAAATGTAATTTTTGCGATTTTTTCGTAAAAAAGTACATTTTTTTGTTGACAAAAACGATAATTTTTTATATTATTCGTTAAAAGTAAATGATATTTCGAAAATATCGATGAAAAAATGGCTAAAACACAAATATCCTTTGGTTCGTCAATATGACCGTATCGATTGCGGTCCGGCAGCGCTTTTGAGCGTGCTGAAATTTTACCGCGGCGATGCCTCCCTGGTCGCGGTTCGCGACTGGTGCCGCACCGATACGAACGGCTCGACGATGCTTGATCTCGTCAATGCCGCCCGGCGTATGGGCTTAAAAGCGAGCGGTGCCACCGGTGATTATGAAGCGCTGGTGAAGCAACAGATGCCCTGTATCGCCCATGTTGTTCTGAAACAGGGACTGCATCATTTTTTGATCATCTACCGCATCGATCAAAAGGGCGTCTATGTCGGAGATCCCGGCCGCGGTCGCTACCGGATGAGCAGATCGGAATTTTTAGCGATATGGCGACAAAAGGCGGTTATTCTGCTCGAGCCGGAAAATCAGCTGACTAACCAGCCGGCACCCACCTGGTTGTCCTGGATTTTTACCTACCTCAGGCAAGAGACAGGATGGATCATCCAGTCCCTGTTTCTGGGGGTCTGCTATACCCTCCTTGGCCTGGTGACCGCGCTTTTTGTCCAATGGCTGATCGACCGCTTTATACCGGAAAAGGATATCGACAAGATCATCTATACCGGGCTTTTTCTCGCCTTTCTTTTGCTGATTCAGGCGGCATGCGGTTATCTGCGCCAGCGTTTTCTGGTGATCCTCAACAAACGCGTCAATGTTCGCGTCACCAATGACTTTCTCAGCCATCTTTTTCACCTCCCGAAAACGTTTTTCGACAAGCGTAAAACCGGGGACATTACCGCCCGCATCAATGATTCGATCAAAATCCATCAGGCGATTTCATTG
>CAZSOP010000368.1:0-4694 GCA_964608385.1 uncultured Cytophagia bacterium | reverse complement strand
CCCGCTGCCAATGGCTGCTATTAAAGGGTTCATAGAGTTCTGTAAGGTACTGAACTGTTTATCCCTTTATTCCTCCCGCTGTCAGCCCATGGATAACGTATCGCTGCAACACAGTCAATATGAGAACTAAGGGGATAACCGCCAGCATAGAAGCTGCCGTGGAAAGATCCCAGGCCATCGCGCGGGCATCTTGAAAATTCATAATTGCAACGGGCATCGTAATCGCCTGTCTCGATGTTAAGATGGAGGCAAAGAAAAACTCATTCCAGGTGTGCATAAAGGCAAAAATTGCGGATGTTGATAAGGCCGGCGCGGCGAGGGGAAAGACGATCCGAAAAATGATTTGAAACCGGCCACAACCATCAACCTTTGCCGAATCCTCAAATTCTCTGGGAATACTTTTGAAATACTGCGAAAGAAACCAGATCGGAAGCGGCAGAGAAAACGCCAAATACACCAGAGCAAGTCCCAGACGAGTGTCTAACAAGTTCACCTCTCGCAGGGTAATAAAAATCGGCAGCGCGTATGTCTGGGGCGGGGTTAACGAGAAGAGTAAAAAAACCAGCGGTAAACTGTATATCAGGCGACTTCTGCTGCGGCTGATTCCATACGCGGCAATTCCTCCGATCAGGATATCTACGACTGTAACGGCTATGGCGATGACAGCAGTGTTCCCCAGGCTGGCAAGAAAGTTGACCCCTATCCCCTCGCCCTCCACGATCTTGACATAATTTTCAAAAGTTGGCTGTTGGGGAAACAGGGTGGGGTGCATTGAAAAGATTTCTTTATCCTTTTTAAAAGAACTGATCCCTAACCAATAGATCGGGAAAAGCGTATAGATAAGATAGATCAGCACCCCCAGAAAAAAGAGGGTTTGCTTTGTAAGTTTCATTCTTGCACCCCCTTTAATAAGAGCACCAGAAAGATGCCGCCGCAGAGGAGTCCTGTCAATAATGCACAGATTGCGGTCGCTGCGCCTAATTCGAACTGCATGAATGCAAAGGAATATTTGTGGGCAAGGGTCACAATGACCTGGGTGGAATCACCAGGGCCTCCTTTGGTAAGGGAATAGACTATATCGAAAGCATACGCAACGGCTTGCATACTTCGAACCATCAGAGCGACAAAGATGACGCGTTGCAATAAGGGCAGCGTAATCGTGAAAAATGCTTTCAGAGCTGACGCGCCATCAATTCTGGCAGCTTCGTAGAGTTCTTCCGGTAATTGCTGCAATCCTGCCAGCAACAGAAACGCCAGGATGGGAAAACTTTTCCAGCTATCAGCGAGAATAAGCGCCCCCATGGCGGTCTCTTTGTATGCTATCCAGGCAATCGGAACATCAATAAGATGAATCTTTAAGAGTAACGCATTGATGATCCCTCCCATATCACTCAGCATAAATTTTATAGCAATCCCCGCCACGACTACTGGTATGGCCCAGGGCAGAAAGGTGGCAATACGAATAAGCGTTCGCCCCCTGAAAGAGGTGTGCATGATCAATGCGCTCAGAAAGCCGATGATAAATTCAATGCAGACCGAGCCGAACACAAACACGGCCGTGTTGCTGAGCGCCATGATAAAAACATGCCTGTCAAAAAGGGTCAGATAATTGGCGAGTCCGACGAACTGGTCACCTTTGTGAACGCTCAGATAGAGGGTATAGATGAACGGATAGAGTCCCAGGCAGAGAAAGACCAACAGCGCGGGCAAGCTTAATAACCAATAGAATTGTTCATCAGAGACTCGAAAAGATCGCATAACCAAACGAAGTCGGAGGCCCCCTTTTCTTGTAATCGTTGGCGTGGTGACGACGATGTCGCCACCACGCACCAGGCGTTATTCAGAGTAAGCACCCTCGATTTTCTGAACCTCTTCGTGTGCCCACTTCATGGCTTCCTCGGCGGTCATCTCATTCACGAACACTTTATGGATGGCGCGGGTAATGGCATCAGACTGTTCCGGCCAAATCGGAGAAAGGGGTCTTGGAATACCGGTTTCCACGGCTTTAATCAGCGTCGGCCCAACCTCTCCCCAAATTGGATGATCTTCGATTTCCGGTTCAAAAAAGACATCTGGACGTCCAGGGGGAATACCATCGGTCAGAAACGCCATTTTTAAGGAATCAACATTGGTCAAAAACTTAAGGGCTGTCCAGGCCTCCTCCGGATGCTGGGTGAATTTATTGATTGCAAAGACCCATCCGCCAAGACAGGTTCGTGATCCGGCTGGTCCGGCGGGGATCTGCTTGACACCAACATCGCCTGCAACTTCAGATACCTCGGGATTATTAAACTCCGCAGCCATATCATGCCATTCACGAGCCATGGCTGCGCCCCCGGCTTCGAAAAATTTTCGAACTTCACCTTCGGTATACGTGACCGTTCCCGGAGGACTCACTTCATAGGTGTAAATGAGATCATACAGAAGCTGAGTGGCCCTTACAGCCGCATCACTCTCAAGCTGGCTCTTTCTCTGGCCGACTTCCCCTCCGGCGGGATTATCATGCGATTCCCCGAAAATGGTTCCACCGTAATTGTGCAATAGCTCGATCCACACACAGATAAGCCCTTCGTACTGAGCACCCTGGAACAGTAACCCATACACATCAGGGGGCGCATTGACTTTTTGGGCGACATCCACCAATTCGTCAAGCGTTTCCGGAGGTTCGACACCTTTTTCTTCAAAAATGTCTTTGCGGTAATAGAGAAAGGAGTTATCAACACTTCGCGCAATCCCGTATTGTACCCCTTTGTAACTTCCGATGGCGTTGGAAAACGCATAGAACGGTTCCTGAAAGGCTTGTTTGTCTTCCATGAATTGATCAAGCGGGAGCAACCATCCTTTAGCAGCAAATTCCGCAATCCAGGGAGAATCGCACAGCATAATGTCCACATCGCCTGATTGGGCCATCAACATTGTCATGTGTTTGGCGCGTTCATCATCGGTCGTCCCTGCAAACCCGTCCCAGACTAATTTTATATCCGGCATATATTGGGCGTTAAAGGTTTCCACATACTTTTTCGCGGTCTCCGAGTGCGCGGGCCACGCATAATAGCGAAACCTGATCTCGACCGGTTCCTGGGCATCCACGACACTTCCAAGAACGACGACCAAAAACATCCCGATAAGCATTATTGAGCCTAACCTTCTGAAACTCATAATTTTCCTCCTTCGTTGGTGCTTCTTATTTGTTGACAACATACGATTACACTCATCTGTAAGAAGACAACCACCCCCTTTTTTATATAGCGATCCTCAATCAGTCAGGTCACTTCGACCCTTCGACTATCGCTCAGGCCATCGCTGCGCTCAATGACCGCGCCGATTGTCGAGCGACGTCGAGACAAGCATTATATAGGATTGCTATACAGATTCATTTAGTTCGAGATGCGCCAGATTTGGACAAACCTGATACATCTCGGACTAAACGATCTCTAAATAATCCTTCGCAGGCAGTTTCGGAAACGGAGCGGTCGGAAGGGTCTGATACCAGTAGGCGACTGAGCTGATATCATCCTGTAACGGAAGATACCTTCGATGACGCGTCTTCTGATCCTTTCGCCACCCCAGGGCTTGAATCGTAACCCGGAGATCTTGGTCAAAATGAATCGGGTCGGTAATATGCCAGCGATATAATCCAAATCGCTGTTGCGAACGATAGAATCCGTCAGGCCGAATAATTTGGGGGAGTCCGGAATACGGAGTCGCAAATTCCTGATACCCGGTCGCCTCGTTATTTTCAAAACACCAGGCTCCGCCAAAATAGTCTTCTGTCCCTGTCCCGCAAATGGTGGGAAAATCCTCATCTCCATCCAGATAAAATTTAATTTCGCCCTCTCCCCACCATCCGGAGTTATTCACTCCCCAGGCCATGTATGTCCCGACATAATTCCCTTTGCCGCTGACCCCATCAAGGATCGTGTACACCTCCTTATAGGGTAATGGATTGACCCGCCGGAATTGAGCATGGAAGTAGGCGGCATTTTCGGGAACATCGGTGAGAGCATAATTGATCTGATAAAAGACTTTGATCGGGTCAGTATCAATATTGGTGACAGTGATCTTACAGCCCTTTCGGAACGGCATTTCCCAATAGCAATTGAATCCGTTGCGCGGATTGACACACACCGCTAAACTTGAAATTTGAGTAAATTCCCCCCAGCCACAGGCAAAAAAATCGCCGAGTGGGCATTCAACCGCTGGATGCTCCTGCTCATCCCAATATATTCGCAAAATCATAAATCGGGGAATTCCCTGCGGCGTCATCCAAATCTGCTGAATGGCTCCTGATTCTCTGATATCTGCCAGGGTGTGCGTTTGTTGGGGTGCAATGGAAACATAAGGAGCGATTTTCCATCCCTGTCCTAATCCCCGGGCCTGTTCTTGCGCCACGCCTGCGGTCGCCATCCCTCCCTTTCCTTTTGCCCCTGTAGGGTTTTCAGGACTGATTGAACGACTTCGAGCACTTGTCAATTTCCATAAATGACAGAGACTTGAACTCAGGCCATTATATGTTTGCATGCTTGCTCCATCCTGGATATGATGTAAAATGTGTACCAAAATATACCATTATGTATCATGGTGTACCATGCCATAATATGGTATACCTATGTCAAGTTTTTTTTAAGAGAATTTTTGCATAAACATGGACAGTGTACACTGTACTCTCAACTTATCATTTAAAAAATATCAGT
>CAZSOP010000367.1:0-4699 GCA_964608385.1 uncultured Cytophagia bacterium | reverse complement strand
TGGTTGTCATAGTAACGTCCGATAAATTGGACCGACAAACCGCTTACCGGATAAACAGAACCGACAACCGCCAGTTGCGTTTGCGGCGCATCGCCGGATTTCAGGTCATCGATATAGAAATTATAGTGTACATCATTGACACCACCGCTGCTGTAATCCTTGTAAACACCGGAGACATCGCCGGTGTATTTCCAATTGCCCAATGCAGCGGAAAGATCGAGGCGAAAAAGCGAAATGGGTTGAAAAGCGGCTTCCAGCTCAATACCGGAGTGCAACAGATCGGTTCCCTGCACAAAGATAATACCTTCGGAACCATCTTCATTGGAAATGCTCAAAGAGCGCGATTTATTTCGCCAGGAGGTGTAGTAAAAATTGCCTTTGAGCATCAATTTACCATCCAGGCCCCAGTAATTGACACCGCCTTCGACAGAGAGAAATTTTTCATTCTTGGGATCTTGAGCAATGCTTCCGGTTCTGTCATTGATCACGTCATCAAAAATCGGTACGCGATTGACATAGCCGACATTGGCAAAAACATCCATATTTTCAGTGATGCGATAACCAGCACCGGCTTTGACCTGATAGCCGCTGATCCAGTCCGTTTCGGCGGTTAATTCACTGCTGTTTGGATCCGGATTACCATTGGCAAGGGTGTCAGATGCTCTGAAATGATTGGTATAGGTATATTTGATGGTTGAATATCCGCCCATGGCATACGTATTGAGCAAATCGGTAGAATATTCGGTTTGGGCGAAAAAACCCAACCAGTCGACGGTATTGGTGAAATTATAAGCGATCTTATCGCCAAGTTTTAATAAAAAATCATCTTCCAAAATCCAGAAATCGCTGACCGTTTCTCCAACGGCACGCGGATTAAAATAATTACCGCCGAGCAGATCCCGAATTTCACGAAAGTGTTCGATTTCTGCGGTTCGCCAATCAATACCGATAGAGGAATTGACCTTATCCGAAAATTTGACATTCAACTTGGAAATAGCACCAATGGTCCACTGGTTATTGCAGCTGTTGCGCAAGATTCCGAGGGACTGACCTGCTTCTTTGTTGAATTCAGTTTTATCGATAAAAGCATGGGTGGAATCACGATTGATGGCAATGGTAGCATCCCAGTCCCATGTCCAGGGAGCTCTGAAATAGTAAAACTTGCCCCGGGAGTGGTCATAGGATCCCTCAGCTGACTTGTGGATCAGATCTCCATAGGTTCCGGTTCCGCCACCCGTACCGCCGGAATAATAAACCGTAGAGTACAGGCTGGTATTTTCGCTGAAATTGGAATACCAGTTTAAATTAAGGATCGGTTTGTGGTAAAAATTTTCGCGTGAATTGATAAAATCCTCGGCATAGCGGTCATGGCTACTGCCGTTCCAGTATTGCTGGCCGGAATAGGACGGATCAACAGGAGCCCAATTTTGGTTAAAATAGCGACCCTTTTCATGATATTTATCAAAATAATCAGGAATGCCGTTAGCGGCTTTGCCACCGGAAGCATCCAGGGCGTCTACCGTGTTGTATCCGCCCTGATCTTCGACAAATTCACGGTCATAGACCGCCTGGTTTTGTTTGTAAAGATTTTGACCGTGTCGCTGTGGTGCGCCGATGGCATAAATTTCGAAACGATTGTCTTTGTTCATTTGCCAGCTGGCACCCAGATAATAAGCCCATGCATCGGTCCAGGTGGCATCGATGATGCCATCACCGGTCTTGCGAACGACCACTACGCTCAAGGCGTATTTGCCGTCGATCAAACCGCTGTTGGCCGTCATGGTACTTTTGAGAAAACCGTCATTGCCGAATTCCTGTTTGTAGCGCAGACCAGATTCCAGAGCAGTGGGATCGGTCAGAATGTTCATGGTACCACCGATAGACGGCGTGGCAAGATTTACAGCGCTGAGACCGCGTTGTACCTGGATCGAGGAGGTGGCGTCAGCTAGTCCATCCCAGTTGGACCAGTACAACCAGCCGTTCTCCATGTCGTTTACCGGCACGCCATTGATCATGATAGCAACGTTTCTCTGATTGTATCCGCGGATATTGACCCGGGCATCACCGGCACCGCCACCCTGCATGGTGGCATAAACACCGGGGGTTGTGTTTAACACCAGGGGAATATCCTGTGACCCCAGACGCGCATTAATCTCTTCTTTATTGACATCTGTAAACGCTACCGGTGTTTCACGCGGTTTGGCGCGGTCAGCCAACACAGAAATCTGTGTACCCAAAATCGCTTTCGGCTGCAATTCGAAATCAACAGTAGCGGTACGGCCTGAAACAACCCTGACCTCGGCAACCGCGGTTTCATAACCGATAAAAGCCGCTTTTACAGTGTAGGTTCCAACCGGTACCCTGCCGATTTCAAAAGTACCATCGACCAGGGTTGCATCTCCCATTGATGTGCCTTCGATAGAGACATTGGCACCGACCAAATCTACACCGGTTTCAGCATCCGTCACTTTGCCTGCGATCGTACCGCTCTGGCCGTAAAGCGCAAAGGGCGTGGACAGGAAAATCAGCAAGACCATCAGGTTGAGTAAAAATTTTTTCATGGGTTAAATCTTCCTCTTTGAATTGTTGAATGAATAATGTCAGATTTATGGTACTTTTTCTTTGCTCCATTTTACAGGTTCATGAAATCCCATTTATATTTTTTAATGAGCATAAATCTAAGCAAGCAATTTTAAGGAAATAAAAATCCAGTATTGCCTTTTTATTAACCTTTGCATAAAACGGCGCCCCACAATAAAAGCTACAGAAAAACGAATATTATATATAGAACGAACTCCAATTCGGTAAATCAGCTATTAAGGGATAAAAAAATCAGGGAGGATATTATGTTCTTCAGAAAATGTTGTTTTTATTCACTCGTTTTCTTTTTTCAGATGGTGCCGTTATCGCTTTATGGCCACACTCAGTCCGCAGATACCCTATATACATATATTCATTCGCCCGGGATCGGGAATATCGCCGTTCGAATCGAATGTCCGGCATCCCCGCGCTATCCAGAAGGGGCGCCCGTGGTGGTGGAAGTATCGACCTGGTTTGTTATGTACAACGAATTTCACCGTGTCAATGACACCAAACGAATCGGTGCGGTTACGGTTGCCTATTTATGGCCGGGTCGCAGGGATGCGCAATCGGGACTCGAAAGCGACGGTAAATACGATTATGGCGGTCCACAATCCCTGGCCGCGCTTAAATCGGTCATACGATTTGCATCCGGGGTAAAAACCGATGTAAACGGAACCTTTATCACCGATATATCGACCGTTCCGGTTATTACGGACAATATCGGGCTGTTCGCCTCCTCACATGCCGGCGTGGTGGCCACCAATGTGCTGGCCTGTTTTGGCGATGAACTGAAAATGGTAAAATATTTGGTAGGCCGCGAAAATCCAACTCGAGATGAAATGTATCCGTTGGAGTTGGGCTATTTTGACGGTGTACCGGCAAAGCAAAACCGGGTGCGAAATCCCTTTTACAATGAAAAACTCTATCTGACCGATTCCCTTATCATCGACTATTCAACCGTGGGCTGGTATCAAAAGCCGGGAGAGCCCTATGGCAGGCCCTGTTTTGCGGCAAAGGATACCCTGAAGCAACACGTTCTGGCGCCCGACAAAATCCCCAGTGCTTTTAACAAGCGCTATTATTCCAGAGCCATCACCCGGGCGCTGCTGAAAAACGGGGCGCTTACTTTGGAAAACTGGCCTGACTATCTCGCCACGCCGGCAGAGACCGATGCCTTTTGGCCCTATCGCGTCACGGTTCACAATTATGAAAAAATCGACAAGCATTTCAACGACCTTAAGATTATGCTGGTGTTTTCCCGCTATGATCACGTACAGGCTGCGGCCAGCAAACCGCACATCCACCAGGCATGGGACGGTTTTTATCACACCTGCGGCTTGTGGACGCGGATGAATCCGGACCGCGCCTATGTGCAATCGATAGACGCGAATTACAACACCGCTTTCCCGGACAACCCCGCCAACCACGAACCGGACAACTGGTGGAAAATCGAAAATTGGGGATTCCCCGCCGATCATAGCGTGCGCAAGGATGTCTGGCTTGCCTCGGTTGCCGAAATGGCGGATCGGGTCTACATGAATGACTGGAACGACGATTTGCAAAGCGTCTTTGTTCCGGTACTCTTGCCCTCACAAACGACCAGCGCAAATCATGGAGATATAGCTGCAGTTCACCCCACGGTTCACAGGTTGTTGCCCAACTATCCCAATCCCTTTAATGCCGGCACCAAAATCCCGGTTGAACTCGATCACCGCGATCGCGTCTCCCTGGTCGTCTATAACGCAAAGGGCAGGATAATCGAAACCCTTTTCAACGGTATACTGCCGGCAGGCTGTCACACATTTGATTGGCATGCAATCGACAAGGCCAGCGGCGCCTATGTGTATCGATTGCGATCCTCTCAGGGACATGAAACACAAACAATGCTTTTGCTCAAATAGAAACATTGTGGCCGGAGAAGGACAACGATTTTTTAGATCGATTTTAACATAATAGAAAATAGAATGATGTGCGAATTCAAGAAAGGAGCCATCATTGGAAAATCAAATTTTGGTGACCCATGCCGGTAAACACGGTGCAACCGCGGAAATAGCCGAAAAAAGGCTCATCCGGTTAATGCGTACCCAAAACCGCCAAGCTCGCCAAGAACGCTGAG
>CAZSOP010000366.1:0-4702 GCA_964608385.1 uncultured Cytophagia bacterium | reverse complement strand
GGCCTGATCCTGGATGACCCGGATAATCCTGATGAGGTGCCGACACTTTTACGTCAGCCCAAGTGGTTGCGCATGATTCAGCCCTTGTTCAACTTTATGGGCACGGTGCCGGGATACAAGGAACAGGATATCAGTTTCGTTTTTCTCCTCTTTTTTAGCATCTTTTATGCCATGCTTGTCGGCGATGCTGGCTATGGGCTGGTGATGCTTTTCGGCACCTGGTATTTGGGGCGCAAGAAAAAGGATGCCCCCAGAGAGGTGTTCCGCCTGATGTATCTGTTGAGTTTTAGCACCATTTTGTGGGGATTGTTTTCAGGCACCTGGTTCGGTTCCGAAGCGTTGTCGAACCTGCCTGTGCTGCGCGAGTTTATCATCGAGGATATTTATAGCTTTTCCGATGTCAATCAGGCCACCCTGATGCAGTTGACCTTTATCATCGGTGCCATACATCTTTCGCTTGGGCATTTGTTGGCCGCCATTAAAAAGATCAATTCGATCACAGCCCTGGCAGAGATTGGCTGGATTGTCGTTCTTGTCGGCATTTATTTTATCGCCAATTCATTGGTGCTCGGCAGCGTGATGCCCGATTTCACCCTGCTGCTGATCGTGATCGGCGCCTCGATCATTTTGCTTTTTGCAAATTTTCAAAAAAATATCCTCAAGGGGATACTGATAACATTGGGCAATCTGCCTTTGAGCATGATCAACAGTTTTTCCGATGTCGTATCCTATATCCGGCTGTTCGCCGTCGGTATGGCGACCGTGATCGTCGCGTCCAGTTTTAACGATATGGCGATCGGGTCAGGGATCGATTCGGTTCTGGGCGGTCTCCTTGCCGTAGTCGTGCTGTTTTTGGGCCATGCCCTCAATATTACCCTTGCGCTGATGGCTGTTCTGGTACATGGTGTTCGTTTGAATATGCTCGAGTTTTCCAGCCATGTTGACATGCAGTGGGCCGGGAAAAAATACAACCCGTTTAAAAAATAAGCGACGGGCTCGTGGTCTTTTTCCTGCCAGCAGGAGCGAGATCTTGTAATTAAACATGATGTCCGTGTGCGGATATCAAAAGTGTATACAGTTTTATTCCATGATTCCACAGAAAGGAGTACGTAATGATAGCAGGTTTTGGTGATTTGAGTGTTTCTTTGGCCGTCGCAGCCATTGGTTCTGCGCTCGGAACGGGTATGGCCGGGCTTTCGGCGATCGGTGCCTGGAAGCGCGCCTTTTCACAGAACAAGGCAGCCCCGTTTATTCTGGTCGCTTTTGTTGGCGCCCCCTTGTCTCAAACCATCTATGGTATGATTTTGCGCAATGCCATTCAAGGTGCCAATCTGCCTCCGGAAACCTATTTGAATCAACTCTTGCTCGGACTTTTTGCCGGTATCGCCATGGGCATGTCCGCTTATATGCAGGGCAAAGCCGGTGCGAAAGCCGCCGATGCTTTGGCTGAAACGGGTAAAGGATTTGGTAACTATATTATGGTTCTTGGTGTGATCGAAACCGTCGCCCTGTTTGTGATGGTCTTTACCATGACCGCCCTTCCGGCCGGTTCCTGATCCGGTTGTTTGCTCCTTTAGCAGGTCAGATCTGCCAGAGGTGTCTGATTTAAAAATATCGTTTCCCAGATTCCGGTGACCGGCCATCCTGACGTTTTTCAGTGATGGCCGGTTTGCACATTCCTACGTTTCGACGTTCACACGTTCTTCCTGGATTATCCACAAAGGTCACCAAGACCACGAAGAAAAAACGATTAAAAACAATAATATGAATGACTTTTATTTTGGTTAGTGTCCCTTTATGCAAGTCAATTTTTAAGCTAACCATTTACTCTTAACGCTTCCGGGGCATGTGACCCCATCCTTCGCTCTTGACGCGTATACCGCAGAACAATACGGACGCATTTATGAGCTTTGTCCCGTGTCGGCCAATTGAATCCCACGCTTTTAAAAAATCCAAATATTCACCTTGAAAGAGCCAAAATTCCCCTGATTTTACGTTCCCACGTTCAGACGTCTCGACGTTCATACGTTTTTCACGTTCCCACGTTCAGACGTTTCGACGTTCATACGTTTTTCGCCTCCGGCTCTGTCCCCGCACCTATCGCCAGGTATTTCTATCTTTAGTGCGGTTTGGCAGAATTGTGCGTTTTTCCGGAAACTGCAGATTTGGTCAGCGATAGCTGCGGGGCCAGGATCCTCCGGCGGCTCAACACGCTCTCCCGCCTTGTTCGCCTTTAGCTTTGGGTGTCTTTGGGTTCATCCATCGATTTGTCGGCCGTGCGGTTTGCAGGGGCGGGAGGATCGTGTTTCGCATCCTTTTGGGGGGCACTGATGTCTTTTTGGTCTGTTTTAAACATTCAAGATAAGCTCAGTCTGGCATTCGGAATCGATTGTCAAAATAAGATATATCGAGTCCCCACATTCACCAGTCCCCACGCGGGATGTTCATTTAGATTTCTCGTGGTCATGCTCGACTTTAGATACACTGAAACCCGCCTGGCTATTTTGTAATCGATGCGTGCGGAAATCAAGAACGTCGCCAGATGAAACGAGGTTTTTGTATAGAGCGGGCTCAGGCGAATCATTTCATGGCGTCCCAATCCGGAGCCCAGGTAAAAGGAACTCTTGTTTGTGGTGAAAACCTTGTAATAAAGACTGAATTTCAAACCGGAATTCCCAAAATAGGTGCGATCACTCCGGAGGGTGGGGTTGTTCAGGTCTTTGGTATATTCGACATCTTGACCCTTCCAAACATTAAGGGAAAGATTACAAAGCACACGTTCCGATAAAAGAAGGTCTGCAGAGGCTCCATAATTCATCGGAGGGGAGGAAAAATTCTCGACCGCTGCGGTTCCCATCTCCAATCCGAGCGACTGTCCCTGCGAAACGACCCAAAACACCAAAAGCATCGAGATCGAAACCGCTGGATTCCATTTTGTTTTCATTTTATTCGCCCATTTTTGGAAGAAACGTTTCTTTTTCTGCTTTTTTACTTAGAGATTCCCTGTAATTTACTTAAATTTTATAATAAATGCAATAAAAAACAGGGAATCCTAGTAAATTGTTTTTATTGAATGGAATTAATCATTAGACGGGCATCAGTATTTCTGTATTCATGTGGATATGGATCATGCCATGCAATAGTACCTTGATATAATGTATCATCAAGGTCTGAGATGGTAAATTTTATTGTCACAGATTCTGTAACACCAGATGAGTTTTTAACCGATATCGCATTGCTGATTTCATATTTCCCACCACCATCTCGTTCATAAACAAGAAAGCCAATAACTGGACCATAAATGGATTCCCTCCAATAGCAAACTGTGTATCCAAAATATATCCAATCACCCAGGCTATATCCATAATCAAACCGACCATCAAAATTATAAGTCCCAACTATGCCTGCTTTTGATGAAAATTTCACACTAATTTCTGGATCTCCTCTTAAAGCATAAGGCTCGTGATCATCATATATTCCTAATCTATAAAATCTTAGTCGCCAATTATCGGGTCTCGTAGCTCCAGTTCCTAGCATTTTAGATAATTGGTTAGATTCAAAAAAAATATCATCGGGAGCTTTTTGCATAGATTTTATAAAAATTAAATCACTGAGCAATTCCTCATTTTTGTTAGTTCGTTCATTTGGGCCTACAATTATATAGCAATAGTCTTCAGCATGGTCAACAGGAATTTTGAGGGTATTACCTCTCGAATTAAAAGCAGTTATTTCCGTTATTTCATCATCATTTTTGCATTGTGGTAAAAATGCGACCAACGGTTCACTTTTACCGTCCCACTTTCAGTTTTTTAGAATATGTCGTCCCTACAGGACTCGGCACGGGGGTGTCCACACCGTGCTCTAAATAGGTTGTCGCTCCGGGACAAAGACACCCAGGGTGGATGACAGATGGTTCCGAGTACGAATGCCATACCGGCCTGAATCCATTTTTGATATCATGAAGCGGAGCGCGATCCTCCCGCCGGGGGAAACCGGCAGGTCTACCCAGCTCTGTCGGCCCACCGTTTCCTGTCGGTCCGTCCCAATTCGGTGCGGGAGAGCGCGCGCAGTCCGCGGAGGATCCTGACGGTCGCCAGACGGTCCCGCACGGTGTCCAAAGTATGTGTCTACCGCTCTATGGGCACCGACCCGGGTATCCCTCGCGACCGGCAGAGCCGGAGCGGACCAGATTCCAAATATCATATCCCATAAGAGTATTCACAACGATTTCCAGGTTTCCAACACAAGTTAAACCTTGACTTTGTCCTCCCTTTGGTTGTATTTTAAAAGCCAACAAAAGGGTCCGCGGCACTCAAAACGGAGGCCCTTCCGGACATCCTTTACGTATAATTTGGTCCGACCCCGCTCGCATCCTTGACAACCGGTATCCAAAGCCACGCACCATTTCGATCTGCTGAACTGGTGGATCGATTCGGATCCGCTTGAAGTGTTTGCCTATGGCGAGCTGGATCATTACGGCAGCAACAACGAGTTCCGCGGCGACAAATGCCGCACCTGTCCCCACAAAGAAAAATGTAAATTCTACTGGGACATTACCCAAAACGACCATTACATGAATCTCTACGTTGCCAATGAAAAATACGACGGTTACATCCGCGACAATTGTCTGTTCCGGCACGACATTAACATTTCCGACAAAATGTCGACGCAGGTCAAATACGCCAATGGCGTCATTGTGAAT
>CAZSOP010000365.1:0-4731 GCA_964608385.1 uncultured Cytophagia bacterium | reverse complement strand
TGCATTAAAACAGTTAATCAAGACTTGCAAATGTACCGACATTAATAAACCGCAAAGGAGACACCAGCGAGCATTCCGTTTGTTCATCCGGCGATTATTCAGAATAGAAGGAGTACAAGGTCATTTGATTTGCCGGCATTCTCCTCTGCGGTCGTCCATCACTTCAATTATGTCTGGTCTGCTTTGGGTAATTTTTCCAGTACTGCTGTCGATTTTTTGATCTCCTCTTCCGGAAGCGGATAATTGATCAGCTTGTCGCTGAAATAGGCATCATAACCGTTCAAATCCATCAAACCGTGTCCGCTCCAGTTAAAAACGATGACCTTTTCCTTACCTTCTTCTTTGGCCTGGTTGGCCTGCTCGATGGTAGCGGCTATGGCATGACTGGTTTCCGGCGCCGGAATAAATCCCTCCGTTCGCGACCACAACACCGCCGCTTCATAACAGTCGAGCTGATCATACGCTTTTGGTGTCAGCAATCCGTGCTTGACCGCATGGCTGACCAGCGGCGCCATACCGTGATAGCGCAATCCACCGGCGTGAATCGGAGGCGGAACGAACTTGTGGCCCAGGGTATACATGGGCAGCAACGGCGTCGTCTCGGCCGTATCGCCGAAATCATAATGAAACGGCGCTTTGGTCAACGTCGGACACGAGGTCGGCTCCACCGGCAAAATGTCGATTTCCGCACCATTGATCTTGTCGGCAACAAACGGAAACGCCAGCCCGGCAAAGTTGCTGCCACCGCCGGCACAGCCGATTACCACATCCACTTTCTTTTCACCGGCGAGCTCGAGCTGCTTTTTGGCCTCCAGCCCGATGATGGTTTGATGCAGCATGACATGATTGAGCACCGAGCCGAGCGAATAACGCGTCTTGCCGGTCTTGTCGCTTACCGCCGCTTCAATGGCCTCACTGATGGCAATACCCAGACTGCCGGGTGTGTCCGGATTTTCCGCCAGGATTGCACGGCCGGCCCGGGTTTCCTGGCTCGGACTCGGTATACACACCCCGCCCCAGGCCTGCATCATCAAACGGCGGAACGGCTTTTGATCAAAACTGATGCGCACCATAAACACTTTACACTCCAAATCCAGCAAAGAACAGGCAAACGAAAGCGCACTGCCCCACTGACCGGCACCGGTCTCGGTGGTGATGCGCTCGATGCCCGCCTCTTTATTGTAATAGGCCTGCGCCACAGCCGTGTTGGGCTTGTGACTGCCCGGAGGACTGTTTCCCTCGTGCTTGTAATAAATTCTCGCCGGCGTTTTGAGCAATTTTTCCAGCCGCCGGGCTCGATACAAGGGTGCAGGACGCCACAAGCTCAACATCTCCAGAATCTTTTCCGGGATATCGATCCATCGCTCCTGGCTGACCTCCTGCTCGATCAATCCCATCGGAAAAATTGGAGTGAGCATATCCGGGGAGACGGGATTACCGTCCGGACCCAAAGGCGGCAAAGGCGGTGTCGGCAAATCCGCTGCCAAATTATACCATTGCCTCGGCATCTCCTTTTCGTCCAACATAAATTTTGTTGCGTCCATAAGTCCTCCTGGTTTGTGTGTGATGTGTTGACCCCCAAAAAAAAAAGCCCGCTGCAGGATTACCGCAGCGGGCTGAAATTAAACTCTATAAGGGCCTTTTACAACATGCCAATCCCACTACGATACACTATACCGATGCACCAGCCCCACCAGCTATCGCTCATCTGAACAGTATATTTATTTCGCAGTGCTTGCATTTTGATTCTCCGTTTACATGCCCATTATACAAATAATTTGTTAATTTGTCAAGGTTTTGATTAATTTTTTTACCCATTTTGGCAAAAAAAATTGATTTTCAAAGGTGAATTCGGCAAACCCTTGATTCATTTAAGAAAAATGATTACCTTGGTCAGAATCTTATAAAGGAGAATCATGAATTTTCTTGCTCTTGATTTCGACGGTGTCATCAGCAACAGTATTCAGGAATGTCTGGTCGTGGGTAACAATGCCTGGTATGCCTACAGCCATCACGGCAACCCGGTGACGCGGACAGAGGAACTGCCACAAAAAACCGTTGATAACGCCAAACGCATCCGCAATTATATTCGTTCCGGTGAGGATTATGTCTATATCTTTATGGCGCTGGATCAAGACATTGAAATCAACAACCAAAACGATTTTGACGCCTTTACCAAAAGCTATGAAGGTCTGAGAGAGACCTTTTTCGACATTTTTTACCGCAACCGTAAACAGTTCCTGCAAATTCACAAGCAACAGTGGATCGCCCTCAATCCGCTCTATGACGGCATGCAAAAATTTTTACAAACATTTCCGGCACAGAATCTCTTTGTCATCAGCACCAAAAAAACCAGCTATATTCAGCAAATTCTGCAGGCGAATAATGTTGCACTCATTGCCGATCATCTCTTTCATGCAAACAGGGAAACCCCCAAAGCTGAAATTATCCAGCAGCTGCTCGACAAACATCATATCGACAAAAACGCATTCTATTTTATCGACGATCAGGTCGATACTCTGATCAAATGTGAGCCCACAGGGGTTCATTGTGTTTTGGCAAAATGGGGATATAACACAGAAGAACAAGTCGAAAAGGCAAAGCAACAGAATATCGCGGTCATGGATCTGTTTCTATTCTATCAACAATTCAACGCCATTGATTTTTCCAAACTATAGGCCAATTTCTTCAAGCAGTTGTATGCCCCGCTGAACCTCTTCCAGCGAGGCCTGTTTGTGAATTTCCAGCACCCGCACGGTTTCCGCTCTGAAAAAAGGTTTGAGCTGTTTGAAATCAAAATCGCCTGTTCCCGGGGCAAGGTGATCCTTTAATCCCTTTATGTCGTGCAGATGCATACCGAGTAAGAGCGGTTTATAGGACTGCAGTAAATCCGCCCCTGAATCGAGAATGTGCAAACGCTGAAAAACCTCGCCATGGCCGGTATCGTGCCAGTAGCGCAAATTGCCGCCGGCAAACTCTGTAAAAATCGTATCGAATTCACTCTTAAACGGAATTTCGTGATAGCGATAGCGGTTCTCGATACCGATATAAACGCCCAAACGACACGCCTCCTCGTTCATCGGCTCCAGACTCTTTAAAACCTGGTCGAAATAAGGCGGTGCCAAACGGGCGCGTTCAGCCAGCTTTTGTTGCATAAACGCAGCAGCGCCTTCACTTTCGATTTCATCGTTATGATAAAACTGTTTCAACACACTGGTTTGATGTTCCATCTCAACTCTGCCGAGATGAAAGACAACAGCCTGCGTTTGCAAATCTGCAGCGAGCTGCAGACTCTGTATCGCCTTTTTCACCGCAAAGCGCCGTTCCTCTTCGTCCCTCGATGAGAGCAAAAACAGATCCCCGGAAGCCTCTTCTTTGTCAAAATTTTCCGGTAACGGCGTACAGGCATGCAGGCTGGCGATTCGAATCCCTCTTTGCCGCAGCGGTTTTTGCATCTGCCGCCACTGTTCAGCAGTAACGCGGTAATCGAGTTCGATGGCTTTTACACCGGTTTGTTCAATACTATCGACAAGCTCGATACCCGACAAGGGTTCAGTGCTCTGCCACGATGTCGAAAGTGCATAGGTCATTCAAAATTCCTTTCCCGGTACCCGGGTTGAAAAAAAAAATTATCCCGTAAATCCGCTATACTCTTTTAATAAATCGGCATAGCACTGACAGGCTTGATTGCAAAGCCCCAGAACCGCATCCGGCGGGTAGTTGCCCTTTTTATCTATCTCTCCCATAGCACGGCCGCTGAGAATTTCCATACCCTGATCTATGCGCTCAATCGCATAAATATAAAACTTTTCGTGTTTAACGGCATCAATGATCTCCTGGTCCAGCATCAAATCTTTGCGGTTCTCCATGGGCACAAGCACGCCTTGATTGCCGCTCAGGCCTTTTTCCTTGCAGACACGAAAAAACCCTTCGATTTTTTCATTTACGCCGCCGATGGGCTGAATCTCGCCGAACTGATTAACCGAGCCGGTAACCGCGATCGATTGATCAAGAGGGATATTACCCAAACTGGACAAAATCGCATAAATCTCGGCTGATGAGGCGCTGTCGCCGTCCACTTCGCTATAGGATTGCTCAAAACAAATACTGGCATCGATCGCTATCGGTTTGTTATGGGCGAAACGGGAGCGCAAATAACCAGCGATGATCAAAACCCCCTTGTCGTGAATGGGGCCGCTGAGGGCAACCTCGCGTTCGATATTCAAAACGCCCCCCCTGCCTGCGGAGACCTGGGCGCTGATCCGCGACGGGCGTCCGAAGCTATAATCCCCGGTGGTCAGAACCGACAAGCCATTAACCTGGCCGATTTTACTGCCCGTGGTATCGATAAAAATGGAATTCTCGCTGATCATCTCCTGAAGCTTGTCTTCGTACAGTCCCAGCCGGTGCTTTTTGGCGGAAATGGCTTGCTCGACATGCCGGTGGGTGACTTTTTTCTTGTTCTCCCCGGCACAGTAAAACGCCGCTTCGCGAATCAAATCCGCAATCCTGTTAAAGCGCAACGAAAGTTTGTTGTTTTTTCCGGACAGACGGGCGCCATATTCGATCGTGGCGGTCATGCCGCTTTTATCAAAAGCAGGAAGCTCATCCTGGCGGCACAGGCGGTGGATAAAAGATACATAATGGCGAACGTTTTTGCTGCGGGTGCTCATCTCATAATCAAAATCCGCTTTTATTTTTAAAATCTTTTAAAAAACCTCATCCCCGTTA
>CAZSOP010000364.1:0-4737 GCA_964608385.1 uncultured Cytophagia bacterium | reverse complement strand
ATAGTCGTAGTTTCTCGTCGGGCCTCGGAACTTGATCAGCATCTGCCCGTGCGCGCCGGCCTGCGCCGAGATAATCGAGGCATTCAATGCCAGCAGTGAGGTTTGTTCGGTAATCTCATCCACAATGTCCAGGATGGAGCTGACCTGCGCGCCCCAGTCATTGACCTCGCGGATAATCTGCGCCGTGTTGGTCATCACGTCCTTGAGTTCGGTCATCCCCTGAATCGAGGCTTCCACCGAGCTTTGGCCGCTGGTGGCGGCATCCATCGTCTCTTTGGCAAGCTGCTGAGTGTGGTTGGCATTGTTCGAGACTTCCTGGAGCGAGTGATCAATCTGGTGCAGCTCGGTTTCCGTCTGCTGGGCCACCTCTTCCAGATGTTCGCTGTGGCCGGTGATTTGTTTGACGGCCTGATTGACTTGTTCGACCGATTGGGAAATCAAGTGCAGGTTCGTGGTTAACGCATCAGTGCTGGCCGTGACTTCAGCGATGCTGGCGCGGCTTTCCTGGATGGAGGCCAGGATTTGTTCGGCCGCCGACAGCAGATTGCTCGTGTTCACAGCAACCGCGTCAATAAATTCCTTAATCTTTTCCACGGAAACGGTGGTGTTATCTACTGAGCCGGACTGTTGTTCCAGGTATTGCGTGAGGCTCTCCATCTGGCGCAAAATCGTGTCGGCCGTCGCATGAACCGTATCCGAGGCCCGCTGCACTTGCTCTGAGATGCCGCGGAGTTGGCTGATCATCTGATTCAATTTTTCGGCCAGGCTTCCGATTTCGTCGCCAGTCGCGACCCGGGCGGTGTGGCGCAAGTCTCCTTCGGCCGCCGCCCCGATAACGTGCACAATATTGTAGACGGCCGTGATCGTATGCCGGCTGAAGGCCAGGGAAAGCCCAAGCGCCAGGGCAATGACGATACCGGAGACGAGCAGGATCGCGGTCAGCACGCGGCGATTTTCGGCCTGTTCAATCGCCTGAGAGAGGTTGACGGAAAGCGCGCCCACGGCCTCGCCCCCGGCTTTAAATGCACATTGCCCCTGGTAATAGGGCTGCCCGGCGAGCCGGCTTATTGAAATAGGAACCGTGGCAGTCTGCTGCCGGATGTCGGCGCATGACGCCATTCGCGCCAGTGCGTCCGGTTCGAACTGCTGCTGCGCCGGCAGCGTGCCGACACTGAAGCGGGGGCCGGCAAACAGGTTGACTTCCGTCCGGCTCAGGTCGGCGTAGCTTTCAACCATGCTCTGCGTATAGATCACCTCGCCAACCAGCACGCCCAGCTTTTCCTCACGCCGGAAGATCGGGGCGGCAATCCGGATGCCCAGCGTCTGCCCTGTGCTGAACGGAGCAATCTCCAGAGTATCGGGGATGTCATCCTTATAGTGCAGGTTGACGCCTTCCGGCGGGGGAACCTCGGGAAGAGGCTGGCTTTTATATTGCAAATCGGCGTTATTGCCTCTGAAGGTAATCTCCGTTTGAACGGCAATATCCTGCATCGGCAGGTAGCGGTTGCCTTCGTCTTCTGACGGCAGATAGCTGCCGATGATTTCCTCGCCGCCCCTGCGTTGATAGACGACGAGGAGTTGGCGGTTGGCGGCGTCATACAACATCACGCGGTCGGCTAACGCCGCGCGGCCAAAGGCTTTGAGGTCATTTGAGACCTCCTGAAACGAGGTAAACAAAAACCGGATCGTCGCCCATTCGTTATCGTACTTTTTTTGCTCGAGCGTGTACGAATACAGCCCCCACAGCAGCGAGTGATTTTGTTGTAAAAATTCAGTAAACCGGGTGGTGTACATCTCCACTCGTTCGTGAAAATCTTCCAGGACGATGTCCAGAGCAATCTGGATACGCTCCCGGGATGCACGCTGTTTGTCCTGTTTGGTCAACAGGTAATACGTGCCCGAGATAACCAGCGTGGTCAACAAGATGAGCAGGATACACATGGCCAGTACTTTGGTTTGAATCGAAAGTGTCATGAACCGTCCCTCCAAACAGCCATCATTACCTTAACGTTAACATGACAGGAACCAATACCAGGAAACTAGTGTTCTTGCAAGGTTTCATTGACGGGTTAAGTGTACCTGCGAACATCCCTGTTCGCAGTGTGCCGACAGGGATGTCGGCACGTACTCACCCGTCAGCTAAAACTTGTAAAAGCACTAGCCGATCATGAATTTGACAAGGAAAGATTCGAAAAGTCTAATAATTGTCTTGAACTGTGCTCTTTGAACACGCTCGATGTTCACAACGAGGAGGCGGGAACCTGTGAAGCGGAGATGACTCAGGCAAGTCGCAGTGACGAATTTGACGGGAACACGTTACACAAAATGGCCGTCGGCGGTCATGGCCTGCATTTTGGGGCCTTCTTGCAGAGCCATGCTGAGAGACCAGGTGTGCGTGTCATGAGCGGACAGCACACTGTTCAGCCCCCACAGCTTGGCGGCATCTACCCGATCCATCGCGCCGGTAGCCGGTTCGGGCGCAATATTATACTGCCCGCTCCACCCGCCTTCATTCACCCAGATGCCCAGGTACGGCACGCGGTCGGCCGGGAATGCCACGCCGATGTTCAGGCGGTGCTGCGGATCGTAGAGCAGGCACCAGCCGTCAGTGACCGGGCCGGCAAAATAGTACTTCTGATAGCCCTGTTCATTATATTCCGGCACCAGGGCCAGATTCTCGCGGCGGCCGTCATCCAGCGCAGCCACCGGAAAATGGTAGCGCCGGCCATACCCTGGCAGGCGCGGCCCGGCAACCGCGTTGATGATCGTATCCATCCCCGGCGGGACAATCAGTTCCATGCCGGGCACAGCCTTAAACAACGGGTGCGCGGCCCAGATATAATCCAGAGCAAAGGTGGAGAGGTTGGTGACGGTGTAAGTAAGCCGAAGGGTTGTATTGCTCAGGCTGAGGGTTTTTTCCAACCGATATGGCAGCCGGACGCCCGAAACCCATAACCGCAACTGCGCGGCTTCTATCTCGTAACTCCAGGGCACACTGCGCACTTCGCCGTGATCGGGCAATTCGGCGCCGGCCCAGGGCGCGCCCTCGTAAAAACAGCGCGAAATGGTGGGAAACATGTCGTCAAAGCCGGTAGACTGGGCCTGGCCGTAACGGCCGCCATAGTTCGATTTCGGAAATGCGGCATCCGCTTCCTGCCACAGGAGTTCACGTGTCAACGGTTTATAGACCAGTGACGCGATTTTCGCCCCCCATTGCGGCAGCACCGTCACACGCAGGGCCGCATTCTCCAGCACGATGCCGTCAATATCTTGATACGTCCCGTAGCGAATCTGGCTCATAGGGCCACATCCTTTCGGAGCTGCAATTGCGGCCGAATTTCGTGTCGGCGGGCGCGGATGCGGTCAACGTCAATCGGATACGTGCCATAATCGTGCACAGTGCGATACAGCGTTTCGGAGTTCGACAGCGGCACCAGATCGTGCAGTTCGCTCGATGAGCCGACAAACAGCCCGCCCTGCGGCCCCAGCCGTTCGATCAACTCCAGGGTCTCATCTTCCACGTCAAACACATTGCCATAGGGCAGCGTGGTTTCGCAGCACACATTGCCGAAAAACAATTTGTGCGGGTACTGCTCGCGAATCGCAAAAATATCGTTGCAGCCATTGCGTTCAAACGGGTGCAGGCCGTCGGCGTTCAACTCGTCCAGGATGAGCGGCAGGGCTTTGCCGTAGTGGCCGTCAGTGTGAAACAAAAATTTATAGCCTTTGGCTTTAATCGGGTCCATAATCCAGTGCCAGCGCGACAGCCCCTCCTGGCGTAAGAAGCGCGGACTGAGAAACGGGCCAGTGCTGCCGCAGATGTCTTCGCCCATAAACATCAGCGGCGAGGTGGCGTGTTCGGCGTAAATCTGCGCGATGCAGGCCGAAAACCGGCCCGTGCAGTCCATCACGTGCCCGATCAATTCCGGCGCGTCATAGGTGCCGAGCATAAACAGTTCCGTATCCACATACGTATAGGCGTCGCAGATCGGGCCTTCCACGCCGCCGACCCAGACCAGATCGTGATGCTCGAACACCTCTTTGATGTATGTAATGAACGGTTCGAACCAGGCGCGAATGTCTTCCATTTTCGGCGGATTCGGCATGTTCCGTTCCAGGCCCTTCAAGTCGGAAAACGGGCGTTTGGCAATCCAGGCCGTGCCGCCGGTCTGCTCGACGGCCCAATCGTCGGGGTTTACATCGAAAAAGCGGATCCAGTTGACGATTTTGCCGCCCATCCAGTGATTGACCGGATCGTAAATGCCGCGCGTCATATTCAGCCCGACGCCCTTGAAGGCCCGGGCGTTGATTTCGACTAACTCCTCAAATGTATAGGTTTTGCCGCGCTCGTACCCGCCGTAGGTGACCAGGATTTCCTCATTATCCATAAAATCCCAGGTCAAGAGGCGATCCACCGGTTCGCGCTGCAATGCTCTGGTAAACCGTTCGAGGTTTGTCATGGCCGTAAGTTCCCCCTTTACATCCGTTGACAGTCCCCTGCTGCCTGCTACTGATGATTTGTAATGGTGTTGACCATCGCCCAGAAATTCTCCAGCGGCGTGTCAAGCTGCACGTGGTGCGTCGGCCCGATAATCAAGCCGCCGCTGCGGCCGACCCTGCTAATGCGCTGCTGCACTTCAGCCGCGACATCAGCGGGCGACCCGAACGGCAGGGTGTGCTGTTCGTCAATCGTGCCCCAGAAGCACAGTTGCTCCCCAAAATCCTGCTTGACCTGCG
>CAZSOP010000363.1:0-4749 GCA_964608385.1 uncultured Cytophagia bacterium | reverse complement strand
CGTTTCTTGGCGTTTTCTCAGCGGTAAAAAAAGTACTCATTATTCGGAAGAACCTGTATTTTTCCCACATCATGATGTTATTCTTGTATTTGGTACAGCTTTCTTCAAAGAGGTTGCAGAGTGTACGTTCTTGCACGTAATTGATCTCCATTTTTAAATTCAGGGAATAGCTGTAGGTAAAACCTGTTTTTTTTCTCTGATAACATCCGGACAAAAATAAACTGCCGCCGGGTATTACATCAGAATCCTAAATCATTTTTCGACAGGTTTTTGGCTCGCGTTCAAAATCATATCAAGAAAATCACTAAAAATCAAGATAAATATTTGCATATGGCAAAAAAAAGTATTATTGTGGATTGAATGACTATGGTAAAAATATCTCCAGAAAAAATCGAAGAGATCCGCGAGGCCAGCGATATTGTGCAGATCGTATCGGGTTATCTGACGCTGCAGCAGCGGGGTAAAAATTATTTCGGGCTTTGTCCCTTTCATCAGGAAAAGACGCCCTCTTTTAGCGTTAATCCTGCCATGCAGATTTTCCACTGTTTTGGCTGTGGTGCCGGCGGCAATGTCTTTACCTTTGTCATGCGCATGGAAAAGTTCAGCTTTCCCGAAGCGGCGCGGCAATTGGCCCAGGCTGCCGGTATTATCATACCCGAGGACGATGAAGATGTCGATAAATTGCGACATCGCGAGGCCCTGATCTATGTGCACAAAACGGCACAGGAATTCTATCAACATATTCTGCTCGATGCGGCGGAAGCAGAAGCGGCACGGCAATATCTGGGCAAACGGGGCCTGGATAAAGAGTCAATAAAACGATTTGACCTCGGCTATGCTCCGGACGAATGGGACAGTCTGCTTAAGCTGAGCCGCAAAAAAGGCTTTAATCCCGATCTGTTACATCAGGCCGGCCTGGTGGTGGAACGCAAGGAGGGAGGCGGGTATTACGACCGCTTCCGCGGCCGTATTACCTTTGCCATCCACAATCAGAACGGCCATATCATTGCCTTTGGCGCCCGGCGTATGGTGGAGGATAATTCACCCAAATACATCAACTCACCCGAGTCGGATATTTACCAAAAGCGGTTTGTCCTATATGGCCTGGTTTGGGCACGGCAGGCGATCCGTGAAAAAGATCAGGTCGTAATTGTCGAGGGATATACCGATGTCATGAGTTTGCATCTGGCCGGCATCGGGAATGTGGTTTCCACCTCCGGAACGTCACTAACCGAAGAGCACGCCCGTGTTTTACGCCGTTATACGCGCAATGCGATGCTGCTCTACGACAGCGACTCGGCCGGTGCTGCTGCCGCTTTGCGCGGTGCTGATATTTTGATGGAAAACGGCATGGAGGTAAAAATTGCCGATCTGCCGGCGGGGCAGGATCCCGATGATTTTTGTCGTCAGAACGGCAGCAAAGCACTCGAGGAGCTCTTTGGCAAGGCTCAATCCTTACTGGATTTCAAACTGCAACGGCTGCAGGCGGAGAACAAACTGGCCACAGCCGCGCAACGGGCGGAGGCAACCCGAGAGCTGCTGGCTTTTATACACAAGATCAATGATACCATACAACAATCCTTTCTCGTCACTGAACTCTCCAAAAAGTTTAAGATCGATGAAGGCATTTTGTGGAATGAGATGGCCAGGTTCCGGGTAAGGCGCCCGTCGCCGGTTCAATCCGATGAAAAAAAGAGCGATGATAAGGATTATCATCAGACCAAACGGGGCGCTGCAGAATTTTCTTTGCTCAGCGTTATTTTGAACGCACCGGAGCTGGCGGATAAAATTATTTCCGTTATTCCGCATGATCGCATACGGCACCGGGAGATCGCCTCTATTTTTCAGCGTATCGATAATGACATTCTGCATTTTGGCCGTTTTCAACCTCAATCCTATATCGCCACTATTTCAGATCCTGTGCTGGCGCAATACATCACGCAATACCTGGAGCAGAAAAATGTCGAAATCTTGAAAAAGCAGGCGATCGATTGCATCGTCAGATTGAACATGGTTCATGTAGAAGAAAAAATGCGCCAGGTGCGCAACCAAATGCGCCAGGATCGCTCTGAAACATTAATGGCCAAATACAGAGAGCTGATTATACAAAAACGCCATGTTGAAATGAGAACATTTATCAACGAAAAAGAGTTTTTTGAATAGTGTTCAAGGGGTATTTGGGCTCGGGCGGTGTCGGGGTGAGTGAAAAATATACGCTTTTCACATCAACCGGGTCTTCCAAACCACGGTGCGGGTTTTTGATCTTCTTACCGGCCCGGAATCGCAGTGGTATTGCACAAATGTCGTAAATATGTAAATAAAATTCAAAGGTTATTGCGAATCCGGCAAAAAATTGCTTGATTCAACATCCTGGATTTTGTATTTTTAAGGTGACCTGGCAAACCACTTAAAAATTCAGAGGAACATATGAACGCTTCAGCAAACCGTGAACTCAAGCTGTTGGGAAAGAGTCCGGAGATTGCGCAGGTGCGCAAGGCGGTCAAACGACTGGCCAAATACGATGCCTCCATTTTAATCGTCGGAGAGACCGGTACCGATAAAGAGTTTATTGCCGAGCACATTCATCTTTTGAGTATGCATAAGGATAAACCTTTCGTCAAGATCGAGTGCGGGGCTATTGGTGACACCCTGGATCCGGAGGTGGTTTTTCGCCTGCCGCAAGAGGGAGCAAAGCCGCAAAAAGAAGGGTTGGTTTCTGCTGATCAGGGAACGGTTTATCTGAACCGTATCGACAAGCTCGAGCCTGATTTTCAGGACCGTTTATATAATTTTTGGGTTACCGTCCTTTCCCCGAACGAGTCGGCATTCAGTGTGCGGTTTATCTCCTCGGCATTACCGGCCATTGAAAAGCTTGAAAAAGCGGGAGTGTTCCGGGAAGATCTTCTGCAAATGCTATCTCATTTTCGTATTTCCACACCTTCTCTACGCCGGCGAAAACAAGATATTCCGTTTTTATTCGACAACATTCTCAAAGAGTTTAGCCAGACCTACAACAAGAGTTATGATAACACGCCGGAAGAAATTTTTCAGGCCATTATCAATTACGGCTGGCCGGGCAATGTTCGCGAATTGCGCAACTGCGTGCGCAATCTGGTCATCATGTCGCCGGAAAACAATCTGGATGCGCGTCATTTGCCTTTCTATAGCAAACCCGATCCGCTGGAATTTATGGCTGATTATGATTTGCCGACAGCGGTTGAAGAGGTGGAAAAATTTTTGATCAAAAAAGCCTTGACCCGTTACGAGGGAAATCAATCCAAAGCCGCCCGAATATTGGCGATTTCCGAGGCTGCGCTTCGCTACAAGATGAAAAAATACGGTTTTCCGTCGGCACGCTGATTCGGCATCTTAACCTGAAACGCATTTATTGCAAGAGGACTTGTGTACAAGAGGGACTACCGCATACCCGCAAAAGCCCTGCGATGGAGCTGCGATATCGATAATATCAGGGGGGTATCTTCTGAAATAGAGATTTTCGGCCAGAGCCGCGCTGTCAGTGCAATAGAGCTCGGGCTCAGCATGGATCATCCCGGTTATCATATTTTTATCAGCGGTGCTGCCGGAACCGGCCGTACCACGACCGTGAGGGAATTGCTCAAAAAAGTCAAGGGCGGGCCTGCTTCGGATATCGTTTTTGTGCATAATTTCGACCAACCGGATAATCCACTCTGTCTGGTGCTGGAGGCCGGCAAGGGAAATCGCCTGAAACGGGAGATGGATGCTCTGATCGAACAGTTGTCCGCTGCTATCCCCAAAGTCCTGGAAAGCGATACGTATCAGAACCGGAAAACCAAATTGATCGAATCGCTGCGCTCGGAATATGAAAAACTCATCCAGGATTTTGATAAAAAAGCGCAAAAACAGAATTTCCGGCTCGTGCAGGTGCAGATCGGTCCCTATACCAAGCCGGATATTTTTCCGGTGGTTAATGATGAACCGGTTCAACCGGATAAACTCGATGAGCTGGTTCAACAAGAGATCATTACATCCGAACAGGCGGAAGCCTTTGTTGAAACCTATAAAACGCTCTATGCAGAGCTCAAAAAGATCACCAAAAGCACGCAAAAGCTGGAAAGAGAAATCCGAAACAAAGTAGAGGAATTTCGCAAAAATGCCGTCAAACCGGTGATCGAGGATGCTTTACAGGAGATACGCGATCAATTCCAATCAGACAAAGTCCGGCTTTATCTGGATCGCGTCCTCGATGATTTGCTGGAGAACCTCGATCTTTTCCGGGTTGATGAGGCAAAACAGCAGGATCAAAAAGCTGTTCTCGCCGATCCATTTCTGCCCTATCGCATCAATGTTCTTGTCGATCATTCGAGATCCAAAGGGGAACCGGTTATCTTTGAAACGTCGCCCACCTTTAGCAAATTATTCGGCAACATTGATAAAAACATGGACCAGAACGGACGGATTTACAGCAATTATACCAATATCCGCGCCGGCTCGCTTTTGCAGGCCAATGGCGGTTATCTGGTGCTCCATGCCCGTGATGTGCTCAGTGAGGTCAATGTCTGGAACAAGCTCAAGCGCGTTTTGAAGAGCAAATCGCTCGATATTCAAGGTTTCGATCCCTATCATCCGGGTGTGGTTTCGGCGCTAAAACCGGAAGCGGTTGAGATTAAGCTCAAAGTGATTTTTATCGGCGATCCTGTTATTTACCGTCTTCTCTATAACGCGGATGAGGATTTTTCAAAGATTTTTAAAATTAAAGCGGATTTTGAT
>CAZSOP010000362.1:0-4750 GCA_964608385.1 uncultured Cytophagia bacterium | reverse complement strand
AATATATAGGAACATAAAGACTATTTTGCATAATTAAAAGGAAAATTCTTTAGAATCTAGGTTCCATACATCACCCCCCCGATGCCCCCAGGCACCCCAACCAACTCGACAGAAAGAGGGTACCCCTCTTTATATACGCCAACCAAAAAACCGGATATATAATATTTTTTTGCAAAAAATTGTCACCTGATTTAAGCACTTTTCTCACCAATTTTACTCGATATTTGCTCACCTTTTGCTATTGATTTGCTAGCCTATTTATGGCCATCGTTTTGTTGTTTTTAAAAAACTTACAAAAAACACCCTCCGATTTTGCTCCATTTGTGCTCCCTTTTGTCACGCTTTTCCCTGGGGTTTTGCTTGAGGTTTACCTTAGCCTTTTTTGAGGGGTCGTTTTGTTGTTTTTTAATGAATTAACCGGATTTTTGATCAAATTTAGACCCCTGTCTTTTTGTGAATTCAACCTTCGTTCTCTATTAATTTAAATATTAATCATATGATAATTCGAAGGCAACTGTGTTTTTAATTTTATCTGCTATTCTGTACTGTTAGCACCTTACCATCTTTCATAATAATTTCTTTATCACATAAACTTTCAATTTCTGCGACAGTATTTTTTTTTATTTTAATTTTTATTGCCTTGCCAGGAGCTTCTTGTGCCTCACCTAGATATAGTATAACATTGATTTTTTCTCTTGTAAAACCTCGTTGTTGACATCGTTTTTTTGCATGCTCAGATAAACTAATAGTCATATTTTTTCTCCTGTTTTTGGGGGTTTTATATTGCATCAGGATCAATAGGAATATTATTCGTCAAATAGTCATCTATAGCGGATACAAAATTGTCTATTATATTACTAATTTTATCTAATCTTATACGAATCGGATCATCTTTATCAAATAAATAACTTGTTTGGTCTTCTGCAATAGCTGCTTGAGTACTTATGCTAGTTATTTCATTATAGGCTTCTTCTACTTTTTTTCTCCTTTCATCACCTTGTTCTTTAATATAGGAATAATATATCCTTATAGTTATTTCGAGTAAATGATCACGCGGAATATTTAATTCGTTAGAGAAATTATTTATCTTTCTAAGAGCATACTTTGATAAAACAAATGTTTTTCTTTTTTCAGGTTTTTGGGTTTGTTTGTCTTGATTATATTTTTCTTTAATGTTATTCTTAAAAGTATCATTTTCTAAAAGATCAACGAGTGTGCGAAAAAATGATCGCATATTTTCATTGGTTAATTTCGACAGTGTTTTGATGTATTCATGAGTTATTGATGAAAATTTAAAAGTAGTCCGAGTCGTGATCTTTTCTTCATGCCAATCAATATGAATTTGTTCAAGTAACCTTTTTGAGTCATTCATTTTAAAACTTCCTTATTTATTCAAATCGTCTGATTGAATATACAAAGATTACATAATAATGTCAAGTTATTTTTTATAATAAGTTACTTTTATAACATAAAAATTATTATATAACTTTAATATTGCTTTAATCGCTCATTTTTTCAATATTAGATGTCTTGTAGAATTAATGGAATTTTCCATTTACAATTCCCAATAAAATCTTATATTATAAAAACCACCTAAAGCATGGGGAAACTATGGGGTACATCGCATGAAGACCTGGATAATCATAGTATGCCTTCCCATCATATGCATCGCCCAGCTGCAGATTAAGGGAGAGCCTGAGCTTTTGCAGGGTGAGATTGTTGCCAAACGCGATGCTAACGGGCGCCATTGTGCGGCGCTGCAAGTTGTATCCAGTCTGGATGGGTTTAGCTATGAATCATATAATGGTGTGGTTGAGGTTGATGATAAACCGGGGATGGACATGGTCTACGTTTCACCGGATGAACGCGTCTTACAGATATATCATACAGGATTTGAACCGCTGAAGATTATATTATCCGAAGTGGGCATCGTACTCAAGCCCAGACAGGTGTGGCGGATCAATATCAGCGGTGAAAAAACAGCAGAAAAGCTGCCTGTCCTGATCATGACCAACCCCAAAGACGCTGACATCTGGATCGATGGGAAGAAACAGCCGAAAAAAGAGAATTACATCGTCGGAATCGGTGAACACGACTTGACTGTTCGCAAAGAAGGTTTTGAGACATGGAAAGAGAAAATCGTTGTTGATGCAGAGCACATGGTTTTTCGCATTAGCCTCAATAAAGTCCGGGACGCCCTGGTGGAGATCAACAGCGAGCCTTCCGGCGCCGTGGTGTGGCTGGATGGGGTTAAACTGGGCGAGACACCGCTGAGCCGGTTTTATCCGCCTGGAAGGTATAATATTAAAATAGAAAAAGAAAAATATCTTGAACTTGAAGAAACTATAGAGATTAGAACACCTTTAACACGGCAAAATTATCAACTCGAAAAGAACGCTGCCTGGTTAACGATCAAAACCAGCGATGCAGCCACGGTTTATCTGGATAATAAGCGAATACGCACTTTAAACCGCATCGAACTGGAACCCTCTGTGGTTGCGGTTCGGGTTGAGATGAGCAAAGCTGAACCGATGACCCGGCAGGTGACGTTGAAACGCGGAGACCATAAAGTCATTGAAATGATTCCACAGGTACCAACAGGCACGATTCGCGTTGCAGTGACCCCCTTTGACGCTGAGGTTGAGCTCGTCGGTGATGCTGGAGAGCGGTTTACCAGTAAAGGGTCACATGTGTTTGGCGATATACCGGTGGGAAAGTATAAGATGACCATCAAAGCATCGGGATACGCAAGACAACAGCAAGTTATTTCGTTGATGAAGAATGAGATGATCACGCGTTCTATAAAATTGGAGCCTGATTCTGATGGTGAAATTGTAACTGACATCGGTGGCAAAACGGTAACCGACATCGACGGCAATGTCTACAAAACAATAAAAATCGGTAATCAACTCTGGATGGCAGAGAATTTAAAGGTGACCCATTATCGCAATGGAGATCCCATTCCGAACGTAACCGACGACGATGAATGGAAAGACTTGAGCAGCGGTGCACGATGTATATATGATAACAATACTTCCAATTTATCCATTTATGGCCGGCTATACAACTGGTATGCAGTGAATGACAGCCGCGGGTTGGCACCGGAAGGTTGGCACATCCCCACCGATGAAGAGTGGAAAGAGCTGGAGATGTATCTAGGCACAAATGAGGGCAGCAAACTAGCAGGAAATCCTGCGTTATGGAAAGACGGAGACCTTAAGAACAATAATGCATTCAGAGAAAGCGGCTTTTCGGCGTTGCCTGGCGGTTATCGCAACAGCTACGATGGTAATTTCTACGATATGGGTTACAGTGCCACCTTTTGGTCTGCGTCGGAGGACTATAATGTCGGCGCCTGGTACCGCTATCTGAGTTACCACGATTCGGATATCACCCGCAGCGGCTATTATAAGTTAGGCGGGTTTTCAGTTCGTTGTTTGAGGGAATAGACAATTTGGCTATTGGTTTATTAGACTATTTATTCCGCAAAGCGGAATCGAAAATTTTTCGATATCTGCAAGGGATGATAAATTACCCATTTATATGGCTATTTATGATTTTGTATAATAATTGCATTCAAAAAGAGAATATCCGATCAGTGAAAATCTAAAGATCAAACACTGGAACCGGTAAATCCCAATTATCTAACCAACAGCAAGATGGAAAAGCAGGCAATATTGCATTTGGCGAAGGAACAAATAAATATTGATAATCTGAGAATTTATTAATATATAAGGATTCCTATGTCCTCCACAACAAAATGGAAAACCATCCGCGTCTTTATCTCCTCCACCTTTCGCGATTTTCAATCCGAGCGCGATTATCTGGTCAAGCATGTCTTTCCCCGCATCCGTGAAAAACTGGAACCGCATCGCATCGAATTCATCGACATCGACCTGCGCTGGGGGGTGACGCAGGAGCAGGCGGAGAATGAAAAGGTTCTGGAACTCTGTCTTGATGAGATCGACAGATGCAAACCCGAAGAGGGCAACAGCCGTCCCTATTTCATCGGACTGCTTGGGGAACGCTACGGCTGGGTACCGAGGAAGGTTGATGAGAGCGTTCTGAAACGCTATGACTGGATAAAGGATTATGCCGATTATTCATTAACCGCTCTTGAAATCATCCACGGTGTTTTGCTCAATCCGCCGATGCGTGGAAAGAGTTTTTTCTATTTCAGGGATCCTGCTTTTATCGATGATGTTCCTGAACCGATGCAGCCTGATATCGTCGCAGAAAATAATGATAGCAAAGAAAAACTCGATAATCTCAAAGAAAAGATCCGGAAATCCGGCTTGCCGGTACTGGATGGCTATCGATGCCACTATCAAGGCATTCGCATCGATCCGAGATTTGTGCGTGAACAGATCGAAACCCTTGCAAAAAAGAGCAAAAAGAGACTCACCGATGCCATCGACGATGCTGTTGTTGCATCTGACGAGTATCAAAACTTACCCGATGACGCCCGAAACATCGTTTTGCAAAACGCCGCAGTCTCTTTAAAAGGCCTGGAGGCGTTTGGCGACCGCGTTTATCAGAATCTCATCGATGCCATCGCGCTGCAATATCCCGATGTCAAAGAAAAAGCAAAAGAAAAAATCAAAGAGACAGACAGACTCGCCCTCGAACAGGACCTGCACGAGCGCTTTGCCGAAACCAGACTGCGCATCGTTGAGGGCAGGGAAACAACCTACGATGAGATCAAATCCTACTGCGATGGCGATGTCAAAAAACCGCTCATCGTATCGGG
>CAZSOP010000361.1:0-4750 GCA_964608385.1 uncultured Cytophagia bacterium | reverse complement strand
GCGTTTTCTCAGCGGTTAAAAAAGTACTCATTATTCGGAAGAACCGGTTTTTTTTGTGTATTTTGCTAAACGGGAGTGGCTTAAGGGTCACAATTTTATCGGGGTTTTTGTTTTTTTGTCTTTTTTGTCCACGTAAACCAAATAAAAACAATATTTAAATTTTATCCTTTCCTTGAAAATAATGGCATAAAAGTTGTTAGCTGTTAAGTAAAGGGTCAGCAACCACTTAACAAACGAAAGGTGCAACTGCAGATGAAGCCATTTACCAAGGAAAAGCAGAAAACCATTCTTATCGCAACATTTGATCAACGCACCCGGCAATTACTAACAGATCAGTTAAGCGACCACATGAACCGACTCTGTTTTGTAACAAGAGGGTCGCATGTGCTCACGGAGATTCTGGAACAGGAAGTGGATATTCTACTCCTGGACGTGGATATGCAGGGTATCATCGATATTGAAATTTTACCGATAATCCGCAAATTGCGTCCGCGTTTACCCGTTGTCCTCATCACCCAGGATTTCACAGCCCAAATTCGCAAAGTGGCTGCGGAACAGGGTCTAACCTTTCAAACCAACAAACCTGGTTCAACTATCGAGATGAAAACAATCGTATCAGCAACCGAGAAAATCATTGAAAAGAGTGATAGGCATCAACTGGCTGGTTAGAGGGACGGTTCTGATGATCTCCATTAACTGAACTGTGGGCCTAGAGCTCTACCGCCGTTGGCGGTAGAGCTTTTTTTTTCCCCGCGTGTATACCACCCTACACATATGGGGCATGTATGTCCCCTTTTTTCGCCTGTTTGATGAATAAAATATTTACTAAAAAACTTATTTAATAAAAAATTGTAAACAGGCCTTATCTATTAAAAAACAATGCTTTAGAATGACGAGTTATGGACGAATTGTTATAATTTTGCTACACCTGTCACATAATGGCATAATCTATGCTTGAGGGAGGGTGTATGACCAAAATTAAAGGCTATTGATTTTACACTATGGAAGAGTCCTAATTTTCGTAATGAAGGAGGAAAATGTAAATGGTTTTTCAAAATATAAATTTTGGTTTACAAACAAGAGTGGCGCTGATCGTTTTGTTGATTTGTTTTTTTCAGCTTTATGCCGGTTCATTACAAATTTCATGGAATGAAAACACAGAGCAGGATCTTGCGGGCTACCGGATTTATTACGGATTGTCTTCGCAGGCCTATACAGATACGATTGATGTCGGAAATGTCACCAATTATACGGTCGGCGGGTTGGTCGATGGTGAAACGTATTACTTTGCCGTTACCGCCTATGATTTTTCCGGAAATGAAAGTGAATTTTCCGATCAAGTCTTTGCCACTGTCGGAACCCATAATATCGCTGCTACCTATACCACCGAGGGGATTGCCATTACCTGGGACGAGGTCAGCGGGGCGGATTCTTATCAGGTTTTCCGGAGCACAGAACCCTATTTCACGCCCGGCCAGCCGGTTGCCACTATTACTCAGCTCAGCTATACCGATAACAGCTATAGCAAAGTAGCCGAACAGGGCAGATATTACCTTATTAAGGCACTCTCCAGCGGAGAAGAGATTTTTCGTTCAAAACGCGTGGGTGTCTTTACAAGTAGAATTGCCGGTGGTACCAATATGGTATCCATACCTTTGATCCCCGATAATCCTTCCATATCTGCGGTTCTCGGTGCTCAACTCCATGGCGCAACCAATTTTCTTGATGCTGATAAGGTTTATTACTGGGAGGGAAGCGGATATAATATTGCCTGGCTGGTTGAAGGAACGACTGGTCCTTTGGAAGGAAAATGGATGAACCTGACAGGTAGTGAAGAGTCGAATATCGAGCTCTCTCCGGATCATTCCTTCTGGATTATCCATGAGCCCGGGGAAGAGGAATTGATTACCTTTGCCGGTATCGTGAGCGAGGAGGCATCGCGGACGATCACGTTAACAGAGGGGACAAATTTTATTGGTTGGCCGTTTCCGCTGGTTGAGAGTCTGGATCAGAGTGAATTGTACGAAGATGGTGTTGTCAAAGGAGCCACCAACAGCATTAATGCCGACAAGATTATGCGCTGGAACCCGGATTTGAATCAATTCGAGATGGCATGGTGTGTTGACAATACCGGTTCCGAGTTCGATGGCACGTGGTACAACCAGAATGGTTCCGGTTTGACTACGATTCAGTTCAAGCCGGGTTTTGGATATGTATTGTTACGACAGAATCAATATCAGAACAATGATTGGTCTGTACCCAATCCCAATTTCTAGTGTAAGTAAAGGATTTCTATAAAGGAGGTTTACGATGAACAAGCGTGTGTTGTGGCTGCCAATTTTGATAATTTTCATGATGATTTTGGGCAATAATTTGATTTTTGCTCAAAATACCGGCGGATTGATGGCTTTTTGCAGTGAGGGAATCCTGGATGTTAGCGGTGACCCTCTGCAGGGAAATGCTCAGGGGGGTGATTTAATCCAGTTGATCTATATTGGTCCGGATGGAATCCACAATCCGCCTACTTCACAAGGACAAACCACAGGCGATGACCTGCTTTTGGGTACATCCTATGTAGGAGCGGGTTATCCTTTTGAAGCTGCTGCCGGTAGATTTTCCGATCTCTTTTCTCATGCGCTCTTGCAACCGGATACAACGGTGTATCTCAGGGCCTGGAATTATGCCGAGTTTACCGGTGAAGAATCGGATTTGGGGTATGGAGATTCGCAACCGATCACAATTACCAACTCTGGTAATTCACTTTTGCCTCCTCAGCACAATTTTACCAGGTGGTCTATTTCCTACGTTTTTCCGGTAGAATTGGCCACATTTATGGCCGTGGCTCAGAACGGTTATGTTCTTTTAGAGTGGGTGACCGAAAGTGAAACGGATAATGCCGGATTTTATCTCTATCGGAGTACGCATCCTGACGGAGAGCAAACTCGGCTTAACGATCAGATGATTCACGGGCAATATAATTCTCAAGTCAAGACTGAGTATAGCTACAAAGATGAGAAAATCGACGAAAATACGATCTATTATTATTGGCTGGCGGATGTGGGAACCGATGGATTGATGAGCTATCACGGCCCGGTTGAGGTGCAAACCAAGACGCTGCCGGTAGAATTCGCACTTTATCAAAATTATCCCAATCCGTTCAATCCGACCACAACAATTGGATATTCTATAAAAGACCAGGGTCCGGTTCACTTGTCGATCTATAATATTCGTGGTCAGCTGGTCCGTCGTTTGGTCGATGAAATTCAATTTGCCGGTCACTATAACATCCTCTGGAACGGCAGGGATGATCATGGTGTCAGGGTACCCTCAGGTACCTATGTGTATGTACTTGAAACCGAATCCTTCAAAGATGTCAAAAAAATGGTGTTAATGAAATAAGACCGAGAGGTTAACGATGAAGAACAAAAACAGCTGGATCATTTTACTTTTCATAGCGCTTTTTATGTTCACTTCCTGTTCGATACGACCAAGGACAAGCAGGGTTGCGGATAATAATAAAGCCGACAAGGTGGTTATCAGATTCTCCGAAAACGAAGAACAACAAAGCGATGAAGAGAGTATTCTTGAATTTTTGGGCGAGGAATCCGAAAGTGACGGAGAAAGCTCATCCGCAGCGCATGAGGGATCTGCTGAACATCCGGATAACGAGTCCGTACGGGCAGAGGTGGATAAGAAATCATCCCATGAGGAAAAAGCCGCCGGGGAGGTTGCTGAACAGTCAAAAGCAACAGACAAGGATGAATCGCGCGATACGACAGAAGAAATGGCAGATGTTGAATCGCTGGTGAGTCAGGTTGAAGAGGTCGTCCGTAACCATCCTGTCGGTACCTTTGTCATTGGCGGCGGCGATGTTTTGGAATTCAAGTTTTTCAAAAATCCGGAATATAACGAAAAAGTCAGGGTTCGTCCTGATGGCATCATTACGCTTCAGCATGTCGGGGAAATCAAAGTCATAGGTAAAGCGCCGGCTGAAATCACTGAAATAGTCAGGGCGGCGTATGCGGAAATACTTGTAGACCCCGAAGTGACGATGTTTGTACGAGAGTTTAGCGGTAATTTCTGTTACGTTATGGGCGAAGTGGAAATTCCCGGTCAATATGAAGTGGTCAAAGGGATGTCGATTATGAGGGCGATAGCGTCTGCGGGGGGTGCCAAACGCAGCGGCAAAATGAACAGTGTTATATTGATTCGGGGAGATCAAAATCGAAATACTGAAATTTCCCGTGTCAATTTAAACATCTCCAGTCTTGCCAAAAAAGAAGGAAACGACATGCGGGTGGAGGCCTATGACATCATTTATGTGCCGCGGACATTCATTTCAAACCTGGACGCATTTGTCAAGCGAATCTATGATTATGCCGTTCCTCCGCTTGATCTCTGGATAAAATACAAGTATTGGGATCGCTGGAATGATTAATAATTCAATGAATTTAATTAAAATGAGGATAACAAGATGATTCAGTATAGTAAGGCGGATAGTCCAATGTCACCACAAGGTTTTTTTGAAGTGGTGCGCAAGCGTCGATTCACTATCTTCTTGACTTTTGCTGTCATTTTTCTTGGCGTGGTGTTGGTCACCTTTTTAATGCCACCGACATATCGTTCTTCCGCAAAAGTGATGGTAAACTATCTACTCGATCTGGATACGGCGCATTTATTAAATCTCGTTCGTACACAAGACAGATCTTATTATGACCAATTGAATTCTGAAACGGTCATATTCAGGTCC